>RZYT01000453.1 GCA_009930195.1 Spirochaetia bacterium
TTGCTGCAATTTCGAAGAAACTCGAGATGGTAGGGAAGTCCTATGCCGAATTGGTGGGCATTTCCAAACTCTCTTACAAGACGTTGCAAGCCATGTGCAACTTTGCCGCTTCCCACCATCAGGACATGCCCAAAATGGAGTATGAGACTGCTTTGGTCGGAGCCCAGAAGATGGGAGAGCATCTGTTTGTGCGAAAGGTGAATTATCTGGCATGGCGCGAGATTGACGATACCTCGCACCTTGAGATGGCAACCAAGGAGATTCTTCCCAGGATTCAGGAGAATGAGAGCATTCGCCAGGTCCGTCGTGAGGTGCTGCTCAATCCTGGTCCTGCAACCACCACTGACTCGGTGAAGTATGCCCAGGTGTGTGCCGACATCTGTCCTCGTGAGGAAGAGTTTGGGCAGATGATGCGCTGGATTTGTGATGAACTCACCTTGTTCATCGGAAAGAAAGAAGACTACGAGACAGTCCTCTTTGCAGGCTCCGGAACCTTGGCTGACGAAGTCATGGTCTCCTCCTGTGTGCCTCAGGATGGGAAGCTGCTCATCATCAACAACGGTTCGTATGGACAGCGCTTAGCCAAGATTGCCTCAGTGTACAAGATGGACTATGAAGTCTATGAAAGCAGCACGTATGAAGCGATTGATCTGGATGCCTTGGGAAAGAAGCTTGATGAAGGTTCCTATACCCATCTTGCGGCAGTCTATCACGAGACAACCACTGGGCTGTTGAATCCCATTCCCCAGATAGGGCGTATGTGCCATGACCGGGGTATTGTCACCATCATCGACACGGTGAGTGCGTTTTCAGCAATCCCCATCGATATGGAACGTGATTGCATCGACTTTATGGCATCCACTTCCAATAAGTGCATCCAGGGGATGGCTGGTGTATGTTTCGTATTCTGCAACCGTAAGGAGCTGGAAAAGCTCAAGGGTGAGCCGATGCGCAACTACTACATGAACCTGTATGACCAGTACCAGTATTTCTCCAAGACGTTGCAAACACGGTTCACACCTCCTGTTCAGATATTGAACGCATTGCGTCAAGCCATTATTGAGACCAAGCAAGAGACCATAGAAGCTCGTTATGCGCGCTATACGGCTTGCTGGAACATACTGGTGGATGTGGTGAAGGAGTTGGGCTTGGAAATGCTGGTGAAAAAGGAGGAACAATCCCACCTGATCACAGCAATTCTGGAGCCACAGGATGGCAAGTACTCATTTGAGGAGTTCCATGACCTGGCACGGGAGCAGAGTTTTACCATCTATCCGGGAAAGCTGGGGAACATCAATACGTTCAGGATAGCCAACATCGGGGATATCCAACCCCATGAGATGGAGCAATTCGCTCAGTTCATGCGTGAGTATTTCAGAAAGTAGAAGCTACAATCTGAGCTAAGACCTCTGTCAAGACAGGAAAGATAGAAAATAAGGAATTTCATGCTACCTGTTCTTTGGTATCGTCTTCCCCAACGGGGAAACATCCTTT
>RZYT01000454.1 GCA_009930195.1 Spirochaetia bacterium
CCCATAGCCTGAAGGAGCTTGTCGCCTCCTTGGAAACACCCCGGAAGGTGATGATGATGGTCAAGGCAGGCAAGCCTGTCGATGATACCATTGAGGCTCTCATCCCCCTTTTGGAACAGGGCGACATCATCATAGACGGGGGGAACTCCAACTATGAGGACTCCGATCGCAGGATGGCCTTGGTCGAGAGCAAGGGCCTGCTCTATATCGGGACAGGAGTTTCCGGTGGTGAGGAAGGGGCGCTGAAAGGACCCTCCATCATGCCCGGAGGATCAAAGGAGGCATGGCCTGCCATCAAGGAGATGTTCCAGGCAATATCTGCCCATGTCGAGGGAAAGCCTTGCTGTGACTGGATAGGCCCCGGAGGTGCCGGGCACTTTGTAAAGATGGTCCATAACGGCATCGAGTATGGTGACATGCAGCTCATATGCGAGGTATATGACCTCATGCACAGGTACTTGGGACTAAGCAATGCCGAGATGCAGGAAGTGTTTGCCACCTGGAACAAGGGCGAGCTTGATTCGTACCTCATTGAGATCACAGCCGATATCCTTGGCTACAAGGATGAGGACGGCTCCCCCCTTGTGGACTCCATCCTCGATACTGCAGGACAGAAAGGGACCGGCAAATGGACTGGCATAGCAGCGCTGCATGCTGGCATTCCCCTCACCCTTATCGTAGAGTCAGTCTTTGCACGCAGTGTAAGCAGCCAGAAAGACGAACGTGTTGCTGCAAGCAAGGTCTTCCCCCCTAAGAAAATTGAGCGTACCCATGAGAAAAAGGCTTTTATAGAGGAGTTGGGGAAAGCACTCTTTGCTGCAAAGATCATCTCCTATGCCCAGGGCTTCTCCCTGATCAGGAGTTCTGGAGCGAGCAACAAGTGGGACTTGGACCTTAGCAGCATAGCCCTCCTATGGAGAGGCGGATGCATCATCAGGTCGGCATTCCTGGATGAGATCAGCCAAGCTTTTGAAAAGGATGGTGAGCTGGACAACCTGATCATGGACCCCTATTTCACCGAGATTCTCAATGCAAACCAACAGAGCTTGCGTGACGTGATAGCAACCGCCGCCCAAAATGGCATTCCCGCCCCCTCCCTTTCAGCAGCCCTCTCCTGGTTTGACAGCTACCGCAGCGAACGCCTTCCTGCAAACCTGTTGCAGGCCCAGCGTGACTACTTCGGAGCCCATACCTATGAGCGGGTAGACAAGGAGAGAGGCGAGTTTTTCCACACGAACTGGACAGGACGTGGTGGTGATACGGCCTCTACGACGTACAGCATTTAGTGGAGAAGTATTCAGAGGGCTTGTTTACAACTGCCTTCAAGCATGTGCTGGGTTAGCAAACGCCTTGACCCATCACATAGCTGGTAGGCAGATCGTCTAAGGAGATTCTTGACCTTGGTGACCCAAGGGCAAGAGTTGCACATAAGGAAGCAGAGGTACGTATGAAAGCACTGGTAATGACCGAATACAAGAAACTCGAGTTTACAG
>RZYT01000455.1 GCA_009930195.1 Spirochaetia bacterium
TACGGGTTTACCGAGGCGATTCGGGATGGGGTGATCAACCAGGTGGTCATCCACAACGTGGAACTGGCGATGACACAGGAGCAGGATGCGCTGTATGGCGAGCTCTGTGCAAAGGTCACCAGCACCCTCCACCGTCTGACCAACCTGGTGCCCTATCTGAAAAAGCTCAAAGGGGCAGAGTTCTTCCTGGAAATCCAGAATCTTTGCACCAGCAAGCATGAATCGATTGCCGAAACAGCGCGACTGCTCATTGCCCTCTTCCACCAGCGTCGTGCCCTGGTAAACCTTGCTCCCCAACGCATCACCTGCACCGTGGATCTGGTCAAGCTCCTCGATTCACGGAGCAAGATCATCATCTTCGGCGAACGGATCAGCCAAAGTGAGGAGCTCTATGCACTGCTCAAGCGCCGCTATCCCAAGGAGGTGGTTCACTACCACAGTGAGTTGGGGGAGACTGAGCGCACCCTGGCCCTGAAGCGCTACCGCAGTGGGGAGGCCCGTATCCTTGTCTCCTGCAAGGCCCTGGATGAGGGGTTGGACATCCCCAGTGCCGATGTGGGCATCATCCTCTCCTCCACCAGTGAGCAGCGCCAACGCATCCAACGCCTGGGGAGGATCCTCAGGCGCCAGGAGGGCAAGCTCAAGGCAAGTCTGTTCTATCTCTGTTTGGGCAACACCGTTGAGGATGCCAATCTGCTGGATGAGGGCCTTGAGTTGGTGGAGGAGTGGTATCTCACGTATACCGACCACTTCATCCACCCCGTCTATGACGAGCTTGCCGATGATCTGGTGCTTGCCTTGTACAAGAAGGGGGCAACCGTCCCCGGGCTTGATGCCTTGATTGAACGAGGAAGAGTACGAAGCGACTGGTGCGAAGATCCCGATAGCCTCAAGAATCTGGCACAAGGAAGAGACGAACGCTACTACACCCTGATGCGTTCACTTTCGTTGCTTCGCATTCGAAACGGGGTATAATGGCAAAAGTTTTTTCTCTGGAGAGAAAAAAGTATGATTTGTAAGATAGTTTTTTCTCTCCAATGAAAAAAATCAATTGATTGCCTTCCTTTCCATGCTATACTGAATGTATGGGACCACAAGAAACAAAGTTGTTGCAACGGAAGGAATACCTCTCACAGTTGATAGCATGGCGTGAAAAACACCTGATCAAGGTAATTACTGGAGTCAGGAGATGTGGGAAATCGACGATGTTGCAGCTCTACAGAGAGTATCTGAAAAAGCAGGGTGTACAAGAGAGGCAGATCATCTCAATCAATCTTGAGGATCTTGCCAATGAACCTCTTCAGGACTACCGAGCACTGTATCAGCATGTCAAAGGACTGCTGCAAGGCGATTGCTTTACCTATGTCTTCATCGATGAGGTCCAGCAATGCAAAGGCTTTGAAAAGGCCGTGGACAGTCTCTTCATCAATGAGCAGGTCGACTTGTACATCACAGGATCAAATGCATATCTGCTTTCAAGCGAACT
>RZYT01000456.1 GCA_009930195.1 Spirochaetia bacterium
ACCTCGCTTGGTCTCAACTTCAAGTATGAGCAGGTGCAGAATAGCTCTGAGACAGGTGATTTTGATTTCGCCTTTGACTGGACAGGTCTCCAGGTTTTCGGCATTGGGGTCGGGATTTCTGCATGGGGAGATTTCAACCCGGCATCAGACTTCTCCGCCTGGAATCCTGAAGAGTACGGGGTGACATTCACCTATGGGCCCTTCTATCAGAACGGTGGACGCTATACGCTTTCCTCAACACTGGAAATTGAGCAGGATGAGTTGACCTTGCTCGATCATTTCAAGACCAACACAGTGCTCTCACAACACGATTTGAGCCTGTTCACACTCCCTCTGTCTTTCAATATGCAGGTTGAGACTGACAAACTGAGAAGCAACCCCACCATGGATGCTGTGAACGTAAGCAGCTCCATCGGTACCGGTTTTGCCCTGCCATTCGGATACTCATTCTCCACATCCGTCAGGGCCTTGCTTGAGTTCAATCCCTCGCTCGATCCCCTGCCGTATTCGTATACGTATACAACCACAATCAATAAGTCGGCCATCAACTGGGTGGAAAATTTCCGAAAGGGAGCAAAGGTTTCCCTGACCTATTCCTATCAGCAATACCCCCAACCTGAGTATGCTGATACCTGGTACATGGAAGGAAAGTTGAGCTGGTTCCCCTTCATCCTATGGCGTCTCAACCCTTCATTGGAACTCACAGGGTTTGTCACTGATGGGAACAAGCGGACCTTCCTGCCCTCGGATGATGAGGATATCGACGACTACTTCAGGGGCTATCTCTCCCGTACCCTCAAGAACAGCTATGAAAATGGAGCAATTGGCTATGGAGCCATTCTCAATTTGAATATGACAGCCGAATTCATCAACTTCGGGTTTGCCAGATCCTATGTGAATCCGTTCCTCGATATCGGAATCTTTGAGAATCCTTCCCAGAGCAACGGGCGCAGCATTCTTGCTGCCGCAGGTGTCGAAGGGTGGGGTATTCTGAACAAATTCCCCAGCTACCCGGTTCGCGGGTCGCTTGGATTCAATCTTGGGGATGTGAAGAAGGCGTTGGCGGGAGATATCGATGTACGTGAAATTGAATGGGAGCTCTCCATCGGCATGGGGCTGTTCTTCTAGAGTCAAACGGGTTCTATGTTCTTTGCTTTTTTGTTTTGTATGTTCGTTTTTTTTGGCAGCAAGTCCTGCCAAAATCTATCCTGTTGAATCTCCGTTCTATCGTGATCTCAGGGACCTCTACATCAGCCAAGGGTACTCTCTTCCCTCGACTGCAGGCCCTTGGAGTCGTGATGAGTTGCTCTTCTTGCTCAACAAGCTGGAGCAATCGCGCTTCTCAGATATTGAACAACAACTCTTCGATTCCCTTCGAAGCGAACTGACAAACACCCAGCAAGCTTTCTCAGTCGGCTTCGAAGCGAATCTTGAATCCTATACCCACATAAACACTGACTCCTTCACTACTGAAGAAGATTGGGT
>RZYT01000113.1 GCA_009930195.1 Spirochaetia bacterium
GAGGGTTTTTCTCACTTTTTTCCTACCCAATTGTGTGCTATGCTCACCTCTATGGAAAAGAAACAGTATGTGTGTCCCAAATGCGGTTGCACTCACTATGAGAGCGATCGCTTCCAGGCTACGGGTGGCAATTTTGCCAAGATCTTTGATGTGCAGAACAAGCGTTTCGTTACCGTTTCCTGCACCCAGTGCGGATACACCGAACTGTACCGGCAATCTGAGCAGATGGGGTGGAATATCTTCGACTTTTTTACCAATTGAAGAAGCCCGTTTCACCAAATCTCTTGCTTTCATCGCACGGTATGAGTACTCTAGGTGCATGACTGGATTCTTTCTGAAAAAAGCGTTTTTCGATGGCTGGGACAACCTTATCTCGATGGTTGTGCATAATCTTGGGTTTCTGCTTGTATTGCTTGCAATCATGGGCAGTATGTCGCTGATGGGCATCAACGGTCCACTTGGCTTTCTTGCCCTGCTTGCCAGTGCTGCTCTCTTCTCCTTCATGAGTGCAGGAACTGCTGCATCCGCCCACTCCTATGCAAACTACGAGCATGCCGGGTGGGAAGGGTTTCGCAGGGGAATCAGGGAGTCATGGAGACATGCTTTGCTGTATTGGCTGCTCCTGATCCTGGACATCAGCCTCATCACCTTTGTAATTCCCTTCTATCTCTCGTATGGCTCGATCATCGGGACCTTGTTGAGTGTCCTGCTGTTCTGGCTGTTTCTGGGTCTGACGTTTGCCCTCTTCTATTTTTTCCCGCTCTTTACCGTCATGAAGGGTGACAGACCGCTGAAAACGTTGAAGAAAAGCTTTCTGTTGGTCTTTGACAACCTGTTCTTCACCTTGTTTCTTGCTGTCTACCAGATGATCAACCTGGTTCTTTCCCTTCTGTTGGCAGGACTTGCGCCATCCTTTGCTGGTGTCATGCTGGCAAACAGCGCTGCGGTGAAACTTCTGATGCTCAAATACGACTACATGGAAGAGCATCCCGAGGTGACGAGAAAGGAAATTCCCTGGGAAGAGTTGCTCTATGAGGAACGGGAGTGTGTAGGACATCGGTCACTGAAGAACATGATTTTCCCCTGGAAGGACTGATATGGCCATTGAGGTGGAACTGAAGGCCCATGCAACCGATTGGCAACTGCTCAAGGATCGGATCGAAAAGCAAAAAGACCTTGCAGGGCCTCTGTGTGAGGTCAAGGATGACATCTACTACTGCAGAACAGGCGAAGATGCGCTCTTTCGCCTGCGCTTGGAACAGTCAGGGCCGTCTTTTTCTTCCTTGCAGGGGCAGGTGGTGTTCACCCGCAAGTATAAGCAGATGCATCAGGGCATTGAGGTCAATCAGGAGCTGGAATTCTGCTGTGAGGCAAAAGAGTCGGAAAAAGCACATGCCTTCTTTCTCAGTCTGGGCTTCGAGCAGTACATACGGAAAACAAAGAAAGGCTACTCCTATACTTGGAATGTGGACCAAAGCCTCCCTCCCTTGCACCTTGAATTGGTGGAAGTGGGTACCTTGGGATGGTTTCTGGAAATGGAGTTTGTCCTTGCAGACGAAGAGAAGGTCCCGCTTGCCAGGACCTTCCTTCGAACCGTGCTTGCCCAGCTTGGGGTAGCGGAGCAACAGATTGAAAGCAGGTACTACATGCACCTGCTCAAGAATCAGACCACAGGATAACGAGGAACGCTCTCCACCCCAAGATAGCGGCTGATGCAGCTGATCAGGACATCATGATCCTCGACATCGGCAAGACCGCTGACCATGGCAGCCCCAATACAGCCGACTCCTTCCACGAAAATCGGGAAGCCACCACCGCAAGCGACAAACTTGGATGGATCCAAGCCGCGCTCAGCCAGTGTGGCTCCCCGCTTCTTCAGAAAGAGGGCATATCTGAGCGTACTCATCTCAAAGTGCTGGACCGTGCGGAACTTGCGGTCGATCCAACCTTCGTTCCCGAAATTCGTACCTTCCGCAGCATATTGGAAGAGCGTCAGACCGCTGAGAGACCGAATGGCGATGGCAATCTTGAGGTCTTTGTCCATAGCTTCGGAAACAAATACTTTTCCCAGCTCCCAAGCATCCTCGTGGGTGAAGGTTTCGAACTTCAAGAGCTCTTCCTGGGCACTTACGATTGCATACCGTTCTTCCAATTCCATACCTTACTCC
Organism: Spirochaetia bacterium; assembly: GCA_009930195.1. Taxonomy (GTDB): domain Bacteria; phylum Spirochaetota; class Spirochaetia; order Sphaerochaetales; family Sphaerochaetaceae; genus Sphaerochaeta. The sequence continues at coordinate 2,169 of RZYT01000113.1, forward strand.
CCTGGATAGTGGATACCCCATTGCTCCCTGAGCGTATCCATGACTTCCATTACCTTGATGATCTCACTGTGCGGCATTTGCTTGCACTCGAGCTGTCCGTCCTCTATGGCTTTTCTGCAGGCTTCCACCTGATGCTCAAAGCCGGTGATGTACTTGAATGGCTTGTACGTCTCCACCAGATTGTAGTCGCGGTCATAGACATTGATGCCCTCACAGTTGTTGATGTTGAGGAATTCTATGAAACCACGGCTTCCGAATATGGCCCCTCTCCGGTCAGAGGTACTGACCATGGAAGAGTGAAGCACCGCCATCTTGCCACCCTTGAACGTCAGGGTCATTGAATTTGATTCATCAACCCCGCTGTCCGTCTTGATGCAGCTTGACTCGATGCTCTCAATCTCGTTGCCGAAGACCATCATGGCAAAGTTGATGGGATAGACACCAACATCAAGCAACGCACCTCCTGCAAGTTCAGGATCAGTCAGTCGTTTGACACCCTTGATGGGATAGCAAAGATTTGCTGTCAGGGAGTGTGGTTCCCCGATGACCCTTCGTTCGAGTATCTGGTCCAGCACCAGGCGCATGGGCAGGTACCGCGTCCAGATTGCCTCGGCTACCAACAGCTTTTTCTCTTCTGCATAGGAGAGCACCTTGCGTGCTTGCTGTGCATTCATCGTAAAGCTTTTCTCACAAAGCACATGTTTTCCGCTTTTCAGTGCAAGCATCATGTGCTCATAGTGCAGTGAATGCGGCGTACAGATATACACGAGGTCAACCTCAGGGTCGTTGAGCATCTCTTCATAGCTGCCATAGGCCTTGCGGATCTTATACGTTTGGGCGAAATCACGAGCCTTCTGGATGTCGCGTGACGCGACGGCATAGGCTTCCACATGTTCCATCTCAGCAACAGTTGCTGCCATCTTTCGGGCTATGTTGCCAGCTCCTAGAATTGCCAGTTTCATAGGCACCTCCTCTCCTCAATAGTATAGGCTGTGTCCAGAGGAAATGCAAAGTCAAATCATGCGCAGTTCAAAGGTGAACAAAACAAGGCCTATCAGGGCAAATATGGAAGAGCTATGCATTCTTGACTCTTTTTTGAAGAGCAGGGCAACCAAAGACCAGAACGAGAAGACGAACACCCTCAACAGGGATTCCATGCCAATTTGGCTGAGCAGGCTGACGAAAGGCAAGAGGGAAGAGAGCAGGTAACTGACCCGCTGGCTCAACTGGGTGCGACCCGAGAGGAGCAGGAGGCTTGCTGCGACCAGGAGAAGGGAGATGCTTCTCACCCCTATCAGGGATAAGGGAGCGAAGGAGTAAGCGATGCTGATGTTTACCAGAAAGAGGGACATGAGCTTTGCTATCTCACGAAGATTGAGAAACACCAGATGGGAACGGGTATCGGGCTCGAAGAAATGAAAGAGGGAGGAGAGACTGAACGTAAGGATGAAGGAAGCGAAGCAGAGCAACAGGAAGATGTTCTCAAAATCCAGGGAGAGTTGCACCACCAGCAACGTGATGGCTAGCAGTGCGGCTACGATATCGAGGATACCATTGAAGACGGAGAGCGGGTGGGCGTGGATGCGTTCCCCCTGCTGCTTGGCAAACCGCTCGGCGTCGTACGTGAACCGAAAGGAGGTCCCGTTCTTCAGATGTGCACGAAAGACGAGATCCTGCACCTGCTGGGCGTGGGAGGATATCTCCTCCACCTGGTTTTGAAACTCCTTGAATACCGTCTCCAAATCTTTCATGCTCAGCTCCAGAACTTGTCTGTCTTGATCTGCTCGATCAAGGTCTCAATGGTCGAGCTGAGGCGGTCAGTTATCATCCTGCACGCCTCATCCTTGTCTTCCTTGGCCATCTCAAGGGCTTCGGGAAACTCCATGCTCTTTCCTATGTTTGCGTAATAGTTTCGGCTCACCACGGTCATGGATCGCCCTGCTGCACGACTTCTCTTGTTGCGCACCCTTCGCTTGGGGGCAATGAGGCCGATGGGTATGATGGGACAGGGATATGCGAGGTACATCAGGGCAATACCCTTTCTGAACGGCTTGAGAGTCTCCTGTACATTGAGTTCGCCCTCCGGGAAAATATAGACGCTTTCTCCCTTCCTCAGATACTCGACGGCCTTGGGAACCACGTTCTTGCGGTCCTCTTTCTCCAGTGCCTTGATCTGCTCGGTCCAGCCGAGAAACGATCCCACCACCGGGATGCCGAATCCTGGTCCGATGACCATATGCAGCGTATCACGGGTAAGGGTGGTGACAAAGTGGGCATCACTGCTGCTGAAATGGTTGGAACAGAAAATCTTGGGACCCGGAGGAAGCTCTTCTTCCTCCCAGGTCTGGAAGTCGTAGGCGAGTGCCAAAAGAATCTTGACCACCTTGCGGTAGATGCGGTGCAGAATCCAGCTATGCGTTTTCATGGTGTTCTTTCCAGGTCGGCATCCACAATGAGCGACCGAGGGTAGGGTCATACACCTGATGTGCCTTGATATGATAGACATCCTCAAGCAGATGTGCATTGAACACCTCAAGGGTCGGTCCATAGGAGACCACTTCCCCTTTCTTGAGCACCAACGCAATCTGGCTGTACACCTGGACCAACAGCAAGTCGTGCAGGACACAGACAACCGTATACCCTTGGGAAACCAAAGAAGTCAGCAGCTCCATCATCGCTCTCTGGTGCCGGACATCCAGATGGTTCACCGGTTCGTCAAGCAACAGCAAGGTGCCATTCTGGCACAACGCCCGTGCAAGAAACACCCGTTGCATCTCCCCCCCACTGAGTTCAGTCACCAACTTGTGCCTGAGGTCCCAGATGTCGCACACGCGCATTGCCTTTTCGGCCTGGTTCTGCTCATCCGCTCCCCCGTAGGCAAACCGGCCCATCTGCACCGCTTCTTCTACACTGAAGGCATAATCAAGTTTCCCGTTCTGTGCAACGAAGCCAAGCTTGCGGGCCAGATCCCGCTGGGAGAGGTGTGCAACGTCGAGGTCTCCCAGATATACCGCCCCAGATTCGGGCTTGAGTTGGCGAAAGAGGAATTTCAGCAACGTTGATTTCCCACTTCCGTTCGGCCCGGTGAGGGCAATGAATGAGCCGGTGGGCAGCTGAATGTTGAGTTTGTCGAACACCCTGTTCTGGTCGTAGGCGAAACTTACCTGTTCAAAACGGATATCAGGCATACAGGTACCTGCCTTTCCTGAGCAGGTGAATGAACAGGGGAACCCCGATCAGGCTGGTGATGATTCCTACCGGAAGTTCTCCCGAAGGAAGCAGGATCCTGGAAAGGGTGTCGCTTGCAAGCAGCAAAAGACCCCCGAAGAGGGCTGAGGGAGCAAGCAATTTTGCATGCTTGGGACCTACGATGAGGCGGCTGACATGGGGTGCCATCAAACCGATGAACCCGATGACGCCGAAGTAGGCAACGCAGAGTGCGGTGGCAAAGGAGGAGAGCAACAGAAATGAGGTGCGTACCTTGGATACGGAAAGCCCCCCTGCGCGTGCAGAGCTCTCATCGAGCAGCAGCATGTCCATGGTCTGGTGGGATACGCGAAGCACAGCGTACATCAAAAGAAATGCAGTGCCGATGATCATCACCTGATTGTACGTGCTGGAAGAGAAGCTACCGAGCGTCCAGAAGAGAATCCTCTGGTACTGCTCCTTGTGCAGAAACATCAGAAGCGTCATGGCAGAAGAGAGAATGTAGTTCACACCTACCCCGGTAAGCAAAAGTGTTGTGCTGCTGCCCCGTCTCCGTGAAGATAAGGTTACGATCAGGATGGTGGTGGCCAAAGCTCCTGCAAGTGCGCTGAGGGGAAAGCCAAAGAGGGGCGCAAGCCCCAGAAAGAGGGCGAGTGCCACTCCAAAGGAGGCTCCGCTGCTGATTCCCAGAATGAAGGGGTCAGCCATGCTGTTGTGCAAGGATGCCTGAAAGACAGCACCTGCGACTCCGAGCGTTGCACCGCAGAAAAACGAGCCCAGGATGCGTGGAAGTCTCAGTTGCAGAATGATGTATGCTTGGTTGGCCCGTTTCCCGTTGCCCAGCAATACTTGGAGAGTGTCGGAAAGCGTGATGTGTGAGGGGCCGAGCGTGAGGGAGAGCACCATCAGGATGAAGCTGGAGATCAGAAGGGTAGGCACCAGCGTGCGCTTCATTCTTCGCTCTCCTGATGGATCAAAGCATAGAGTTGCTTGAGAGCTTCTGCTGTGCGTGGACCCTGTCGGCTGATGATGTCTGCATCAAAGATGCGGATATCCCCATGCAAATCAGCGTACGGTTTGGTGGATGTGAATTCGGCAAGCGTCTGCTCCCCACTCTCACCCCATCGCGGGCTGAGCAGTATCACCTCTGGGTCATGATGCATCAGAAGTTCCTTGCTGTAGGTCCAATTGGTGGCATCCTTGGCAATGTTTATTCCCCCTGCAAGCTCAATCATCTCCCCAAGGAAGGTATCACCGGTTGCAGTAGCGTCAAACGAGACGAAATCGAGCGCAACATACACACTTTTTTTCGGTTTGTGCTGCGCTTCGATATAGACGGAGCGAATCTCATTCTGCATGGAGAGAATGAGCAGTTCAGCCTCTTTCTGCTTTTCTACTGCTTCTGCAATCGCACGGATCAGCTGATAGGTTCCCTGCATATTCTGGTCCGTATGCAAGGAGAGCACCTCGATGCCGGCCTGGGTGATTGAGGCAAGAAGCTCATCACTGACAAATGCACTGCTGATCACCAGGGTGGGCTCGAGTGAGAGCAGTTTCTCAAGACTGGGATTGTACAGCGTTCCGATTGAGGGAAGGGCCAGGACTTGCTCAGGATAGTTGCAGTAATCGCTTCTCCCCACCAAAAGACTCCCGGCACCGAGTGCATACAGGGTTTCGGTCACATTGGGGGAGAGGCTGACAATTTTCTGTACCGTGGTTTCAGGCTCGATTTGCTTTTCCGAAATCGGAAGAGCAGCCAATTTGGGAAGCGAGACACTGAAGGTCAGCATGAGCAGGATCAGAAGTTGTCGAAATGATGTGTTGTGCATAACGCCCCTTGCAGAAACGGGCATGGTATATACCCTGACCTATACTCC
>RZYT01000457.1 GCA_009930195.1 Spirochaetia bacterium
CTTTTTGCCAACTTCACCAGCTTCATGCAGGTTCGGATGATCTGCTGTCCATGCTCCTTGGGAGATGGTTGGGGAGGATTGGGGAGCCGCTCAAAGCGAAGGATGTTTCCTTTCAGGTCGGAGAGGGAAAAACTCGTGGTATGACTGGCAATGTCGACTCCCAGAACCAATGACGCTGAGCTGTTCAAACTCAGGGCCGTCGGTCTCCGGCCATTGGTGGTGATGGTCTTGCCCTGCTCTTCCAGGAGGTGTTCGGCGATGAGCGACTCGACAATCTCACTGGTGGATGGTTTGTTCAGATCCAGGATGCGTGCAATGTCGGCACGACTGAGCTGTCCTTCTGCAAGGACAAGATTCAGAACACGCAATCGGTTGATCTGACGTGCTGTAGCTGGTTGGGAAAACCTCATGGCCGAAGCATAGCCTACAAGCGTCTTTTTGTTAAGGAACAATTGCCGTTGGGAGGAAAAATCAGTATGTTTGCGTATATCCTTTTGGAGGTATGAATCTATCATGGAACAGAAAAAGTTCAAGACTGAAGTATCAGAGCTGCTTCAGCTTATCATCCACTCGCTTTACTCACACAAGGAAATCTTCCTTCGCGAGCTGGTTTCAAACTCTTCGGATGCTCTGGACAAGCTCAAGTATCTCACCCTTACCGATGAGAAGCTCAAAGGCCTCGCCTTTGAACCCCGCATCGACATTTCCTTCACTGAGGAAGGGGAGCATCGCACGCTCACCATCAGTGACAATGGGCTTGGCATGAGCCACGATGACCTGAGCGACAACCTCGGGACCATTGCCTCGAGCGGCACCAAGAAGTTCCTTGCATCACTTACCGAAGAGCAGAAGAAAGACAGCAACCTCATCGGCCAGTTCGGTGTCGGGTTCTACAGTGCCTTCATGGTTGCCCAGAAGGTTGAGGTCGTGAGCCGCAGGGCAGGCGAAGAGCAGGCCTGGAAGTGGACCAGCACCGGCAAGGGCAGCTACACCCTGGAAGAAGCCGAGCGCGACAGTGCAGGCACTTCGATCACCCTCTTTCTGAACGAGGAAGGCAACGAGTATGCCAACCGCTGGCAGATCGAGCAGTTGGTGAAGAAGTACAGCGACCACATCGCCTATCCGATCTTCCTCTCCTATGACCAGACTTCCTACGATGACAAGAAGAAGGACAAAGACGGCAAGGCTGAAAAGACGATTGAGCACAAGGTTGAGCAGATCAACAGCTCATCCGCCTTGTGGAGACGCAGCAAGAGCGAACTTACCGATGAACAGTACAAGGAGTTCTACAAGCAGTCGAGTCTTGACAGCGAGGACCCCCTGTTCTACATCCATACCCGTGCAGAGGGTGCAACCGAATATACCACCCTCTTCTACATCCCCTCCAAGGCTCCGTTCGACATGTACTATGCCGACTACAAGCCGGGGGTGAAACTCTATGTGAAGCGCGTATACATCACCGATGACGACAAGGAGCTTCT
>RZYT01000458.1 GCA_009930195.1 Spirochaetia bacterium
TATAGTGTTGATATGAATTACTATGCTTTGGTAGGGGACCTGAAAGAGTCCCGAAAATCTCCTGATCGAAAAGTCTTGCAGGAAGTGTTGCTTGCACAGGTGGATGCCATCAACTCCACCTATGCCGAGCATGTGGCAGCGCAGTTGATGGTGAATGCCGGTGATGCATTCCAGGGCTTGTTTCTGTCCCAGGCTCCCGTGCTTGAGATTTGTGACCGAATCAGGTATGCATTGGCAGATTACTGCGGCGTACGCATGGGCATCGGCTTTGGTGCCATCGAAACGAGCATAGAACGTACACAGAGCATATTATCCGACGGTCCTGCTTTCTGGAACGCACGGCAAGCCTTGTCTTTGGTCCGTGAGCAAGACTATTACGATACGCGCACCACCGCCTTGTACACGGATGTACAGGGGCTTCAAACCATCACCGGCTTGGTCAATCAGGTGCTGGTGCTTCAGGATCAGGTAACCTCAAGGTGGAAGAATACCCAACTCGAGCTCGCCCAGCACTATCTCATGCATCATGGATTTGAAAAGGTTTCCCAGACGCAGGTGGCGAAAGAGATGTCTTTGCGTGTGCAGCAAGTGAACACAACCATCCAAGCCATGGGTTTCTTTGCGTATCTGGATACGAGACGGGAGACCGAACAGATATTGATGGCCAGTTTTGGAGGTACTGCCCTATGAACACTGCAGCCCTGATAGTGCTTGGATTGCATGCATTGGGTGATTTCTATCTGCAAAGCGACAAGCTTGCCCGGAACAAACAGCAGCAGTATGGTGCACTTGTACAGCATTCGCTGCTGTATGCCCTTTCGTTTGTGCCCCTGCTTTTCCTTGCTCCCCCGATTGTGTTTGGCATACTTGTCATTTCGCATCTGCTGATCGATACGTTGAAATTCCTGTATCAGAAGATCTTCCGGAGAACTGCAATGCTTTTCATCGTCGACCAGCTCTGCCATGGTGCGGTGCTTGCCGCGGTATCGCTGGTTTATCTCCCCCATCTCTTTCTTGCCCAAAGAAGTGAGTATGTGCTGAGAATCATTGTGTTGCTCTTGTGGGTAGCCAAGCCGGTATCGGTCATGTTCACCGAGCTTTTCGACCGGTATCGAAGCGTACAGGCAACGGGAACGGAAGGGGCAGGGAAAGTGATCGGGTACCTGGAGCGGCTCATCCTTGCCATCCTTCTGATCGTGGGGCAGTATGGGGTGATCGGCTGGGTCATCGCTGCAAAGACATTTGCCCGGAGCAAACAGCTTTCCGATTCCCAGGCGTTTTCCGAATACTTTCTGGTGGGTACGCTCTCAAGCATCCTTGCAACCCTTTCGCTCTATTTCCTCGTCTTCCAGTGGTGAAGACAGAGATTCATAAAGGAAAATAATTATCCACCGGTAAAACCGGTGGTTTTAACAGCCCCTATAAGGGGCTCCTACTAGCCACGCCTTAAGGCGTTGTTTGAGATCTGCCAACCGCG
>RZYT01000459.1 GCA_009930195.1 Spirochaetia bacterium
ATAATGCAACAAAAAACCTATTTTTGTAGAGTCCGGCAATGACGCATCTTCCCACATAATCGAAAGATGCACGGCAGAAGGTCCCAAAACCTTAAAAAATAGAATGGCTACTGTAAGGACCAGAGAGGAATTCTAGTCTTTACAGCTGGAGGTTCGATGATATTCTTAACTGACGGAGTTAGGAAGCCGGTGGCCGAGTGTCGAGTTTTTGTAAGGATTGGATGCAGTCCGAGACCTTGACTAAAAAAATATTCCAAGCCGGTCATCGAAGTCTATCGTAGGGCATGTCGGGGAGGCAGTTGCCTCCCGATATGACCCTGTAAATAAAAATGATGGATCACGATCCGTGTCCATACAGCCTTCCAGCTCTGAATATCCACAAGGAGGTGCTGCCATGCCGAAGAACATGCAGTACGAACGGGCATTCGGGTTGGATCTCTCGAAGAAGACCTTCCACGGATGCATCCTGGACGGACCCGATCTGGGAAGCCGCCATTTCTTCACCGGAGAGATGGGGCAACAGGGCAAGGCCAAGCTTGCAGGCAGGCTTTGCAAGGGGGACTTGGTGCTGATGGAGGCTGGAACCGCATCGTTCTCGCTGGCTAGGTTCTTATTGGAGAACACCGAGTCAGAGGTGGTGGTGCTCAATCCCGCCAAGCTCTACAACATTTTCAACAGCACCCTCAAGACCGATAAGGCGGACAGCGAGAAAATCGCCAAAATCGCCAGAACCATGCCCAGGGATGAATGGCCCACAGTCTCGATCCCGACCAGAGAGGAGCAAGCCGAACGGTCTGTTGTCTCTCTTGAGGTATTCCTTGCCCAGGAGATCACGATGCTGGTCAACCGACTGTATGCCCTGTTTAATTCGATGGGGCATCCATTCGTCAAGAAGTCTGACCTGAAGACAGAAGAGGCAAGGCTTTCCTTGGCGAACCGGCTGCTGTGTGAGGACTCCCTTGCAATTGAGCAGGCAATAATACTTTCCGACCAGATCGGAAATGTGACTGGACAATTGGAACAATGCAAGCAAAGGTTGAGAGATATCTGCCTATCACACCCAAAAGAGGCGCTATCTCTGCTCTCGATTCCCGGAATCGGCCTGATGACAGCCGCCTCCCAGATTGCATTCCTAGGCGACGGTTCCAGATTCGACTCCCCCGACAGTTATGTGAACTATGTCGGACTCTCCGAAAGGAGATTCGATTCAGGAACAAAAGTAAGCAAGGGCCATATATCCCATATGGGCAACAAGTGCATCAGGAGAAACATCACCCAAGCGGCCTGGGTTGCTTCAACAACGTCAAGCACCAACCCGCTTTCTGAAAGATACGAGCGTTTGAGATTGAGGGGAAAGAGCAAACCGGTTGCTGCAGTCGCGGTAGCAAAGAAGATGATCCAGTTGAGCTACATCCTGGTGAAAAGCAATGGAATCTATGAGTTCACCAAGCAACAAGGTCTTGCAGCCTTCCGA
>RZYT01000460.1 GCA_009930195.1 Spirochaetia bacterium
TCAGCTCTGCAGGATGCTGATGTATTGGTATACGTTACCGATGTGGTAGAGAAGGTAGACAAGAATGATGAGTTTCTTACAAAGGTCCAACAACTGGATTTGCCATTACTACTGCTGATCAACAAGATTGACCAGACCACACAGGAGAAGCTGGAGCAACTGGTGTTGCACTGGCAGATCCTTCTGCCCAGAGCCGAGATCTATCCCATCTCTGCGTTGAACAACTTCAGTGTGGATATCGTACAAAAACGTATTCTGGAACTACTGCCTGAGTCTCCTCCTTATTTCGAGAAGGATGCGCTGACGGATAAGCCGGCCCGTTTCTTCGTGGCGGAGATCATCCGTGAGAAAGCACTCTTGCTTTATCAGAAAGAGGTTCCCTATGCCATTGAGGCCGTGGTGGAGGAGTTTCTGGAAGAGAAGGATATCATCCGGATCAGGGCGATCATCCTGGTAGAGCGCGATACCCAAAAAGGAATTGTCATCGGTCATAAGGGTGAGTCGCTCAAGAAGCTGGGGACGATGGCCCGCAGGGATATCGAACGCTTCTTTGAAAAAAAGATCTATCTCCAGCTCTATGTGAAGGTGGAAAAGGATTGGCGCAACCGCGACAACCTGCTCCGCACCTTCGGATACAAACTGGATTAAAAAATGATTAGCCGATTAGCCGATTCGCAAATCCTCAAATCCTCAAATCAAAAAAAGTATGCAAAACCTAGTAGCGATCGTGGGACGTCCCAATGTGGGGAAATCAACCCTTTTCAACCGATTGACACAAAGCCGTCAGGCCATCGTGACGGAGACGTCCGGCACCACCCGTGACCGTCAGTACGGTAAGGTGAACTGGAACGGGCAGGAGTTCTCACTGGTCGATACCGGCGGGTGGGTGGTCAACTCCGAGGATGTGATGGAAGATGAGATCAACAAACAGGTGCGCATCGCGATGGATGAAGCGGATGTGATCCTCTTTGTGGTGGACGTGATGAATGGGTTGACAGATCTTGACACCAGTGTGGCCCATATGCTGCGTCGCTCCGGCAAGCCGGTTGTGGTGGTTTCCAACAAGTCCGACAACTTCAATCTGGGTCACCAGGCAGCCGAGTTTTATACGCTCGGGCTGGGTGATCCGTTCAGCGTCTCTGCCATCAACGGTTCCGGTACCGGTGATCTGCTTGATCATATCCTTACCCTTTTCACCGGCAGCGGCGAAGAGGAGGTGCTGGATGACGTGCCCCGGTTTGCGGTGGTGGGACGTCCCAACGCTGGCAAGTCATCCATCATCAATGCGCTGATAGGTGAGGAGAGAAGCATCGTGACCGACATTGCCGGCACCACACGCGATTCCATTTATATGCGGTACAACAAGTTCGGCATGGATTTTTATCTCGTCGATACTGCCGGGATACGAAAGAGAGGTAAGGTGAATGAAGACCTTGAGTACTTCTCAGTGATTCGTTCCATACGGGTGATA
>RZYT01000114.1 GCA_009930195.1 Spirochaetia bacterium
AGGTTCGGATTGGACAGGAAGCCGATCGGTTGGGACAAGAGCCCGAGGCGAATCAGCATGTCGTTCACCAAGCCGAATTGGCCGTTGAAGAGCCAGGCCCAGGTAAGACCGATGGCAAACCCGCTGAGCGCCCAGCCGTAGAAGACGAAAGCGGTATAGATGCCTCTTCCTGCAAATGGCTTCTTCAACAGAAGGGCAAGGCCAAACCCAAGCACAAACTGGAAGAAGAGCGAGCCGAAGAGCCACACAACCGTATTGAACAGAATCTGGGCAAACTTGATGTGCGGGTCAGTCAGAACCGCCTTGAAGTTGTCAAAGCCGTTGAACCGCAGCTGGTTCAGGTCGAAGAGATTGTAGTTCTGGAAGGCCATGACGGCCCCCCTCAGCACGGGATAGTAGATAAACGCCGTGAGGAAGAGCAACGCTGGAACCAACATCCAACGATAAAATTTCCGTTCCATCATCACCTCCTGTCAAAGGATGCTTCCGGGGTTCACGCACCCCGGAAGCAGGAGAAAGTCGAATGCTTATTTCCAGTAGTCTTCCCAGCTCTTGATGGCCTGGTCGACGGTGGTGCTGCCCAACAAGAGGGACTGCATCGTCTGTTCCTGGACCTGAGCCCATGCGGGATACTTGGGATTGTCAAGCGGATACTTCACGAACACATAGGTCGCGGGATCGGACATCTCGATCTCCCAGGACTTGTACACCCCACTGGAGAAGTACGGGTCGTTGGCGTAGGTCGAGGTATGTACCGGAAGCGGACCATAGGCGCGGCAGAAGTCTGCGTTGTTCTCTGCATTGATCATGAAGGAGATGAAATCCCATGCAAGATCAGGATGCTTGCTGGTGGTCGGAATACCCAGACCGGCAAAGCCGTAGTCGAGGTAGGTCTTGCCACTTGCACCGACGGGCATCGGAATGACGGTCCACTGGGAAGGATCAAGAGCCTCGGCAACCATGCTCACGGTATCGGGGTCCTGTACGAGGAACGGGGTGGTTCCGCTGATGAAACCGTTGACCTGCTCGTTGAAACCCCAGTTGATGCCATCGGAGGGAACAGCCTTCTTGTAGAGGTCCACATAGGCTGCCACTGCCTTGCGGGCTGCGGGAGTGGAGAATGCAAAAGCACCATCGGTGGTCTTGTAGATGTTGTCAACACTGATGTTGGCCACATCGCTGAGGATCAGGATGTCGGAGATCTTGAAGGCACTACCCTTTCCGCGGAACCCGAAGCCGTACTGGTTGGGAGCCTTGCCGGTAATGGCAATGGACATCTTGTACAGTTCGTCGATGGTCTTGGGCATGGTGGTGAAGCCATGTTGGGCAAGGATGTCCGTGCGGACAAACAAGCCTTTCACGAAGAAGAACTGAGGAAGCAGGTAGGGGGTGTTGTTGACCGTAGTGGCTGCAGTCATGGTAAGCGGCAGCAAATCGGTGCCCTGGTCCCAAGCCTTGAGGTAGCTGGTCAGGTCAACAAGCTTGTTGTTGTTGACGAACTGCTTCACGGTATGGTCACGAACCTCGATGATGTCCAGTTCCTGATTGCTGTTGAGCATCAGGGTGAGCTTGTTGTCTGCCTGCTCATAGGGAGGGGAGACCAAGTTGATCTTTACGTTGGGATTCTGTGCCTCGTATTTGGCGATCAGTTCCTGGATCTGTGTGGTGCGGGACGGGCTGGTCATCGTCTCGACGAAGGTCAAGGTGACCGGGCCGCTCGCCTCTTCCTTGGTTCCGGCGGCAAAAGCCGGGGAGAGAACCAGCAAGAGGGCACAGAGCACGAACAAAACAGTCATGTGCTTTTTCATTTCCAAACTCCTTTCATTCGGTATCACCAAGTATACACTTGGTAATACCAAGTTTACCATCAATTTCGGAGTTGTCAATGAAAGTCGCACAGCAATTGGTTGAGAATCGTGGTATCACCGCTCTGATCAAAGCCGATGACGTGGACGAGGGGACCCTCATAATGGATGGCAGCCAACCCTGCTTGCACTGCTTTCCAGTCCAGACACCCCTGCCCAACCGGCAAACCGGTATTCTCCCGCACGTGAATGCAGTGCAAGTAAATGCCAGCCTGCTCGATTGCCTTGGAAAGGCTGCGCTCCTCCATGTTCATATGGAAGGTATCCAGATCAATGCCGAAGTTGGGGTGATTCACAGCGTGGATGAGCTGAAGAGCCTCTTCTGCGGTATTTACCAAACAGTGCTCGTAGCGGTTCACCGGCCGAAGGTTCAAAACCACATCCTCCTCTTCGGCAACCGTTGTCAGCGATCTCAAGCTTTTTACGCTCTGTTCCCAATGTTCCGATTTGTGTGCAACGTAGGCTTCATCAAACCTACGTTCCGCATACAGTGGACCTGAAAGGGAACCTCCCCCCATCTCCCCGAGCAGCTTCATCAATTCATGCATCCTATGGACTGCCGACCTGCGCATCTCCTCATCGAGACAGGAGAGATCCCACCCAAGCGGAGGAGTCAGTGAGTAAGAGAGATCAATCTGGTTGTTCCGTGCTTCAAAGAGAAGGCGCTTGCGGCCCCACTGGCTCATCGCAAGCAAGGAGAGTCCATCACATTCGAGCTGACCATAGCCCAGTGACTTGGCCTTCTCAGGCAGCAGAGCGGTGTCCACTGCCTGCATTTCCCAGTGAATGCCGAGGCTTCTCATACACTACCCTCTGTTTCAGTATACCAGAGCTGAGAAGTGGGCACCAGCCTTTCAGGCAGGGCCCCCTTGCGCCTCTACTCCAAAGCAGGATGTACGTGGTATAGTCGCACGCATGAGAACCTCACTTGATTGCCTTCCCTGTTTCTTCCGGCAGACGCTGGAAGCCGGAAAACTGTTGGGACTTCCTGCAGATTCGATCAAACACCTCATGGATGAGATCGGAAATGAACTCAAACACTTCCCTTTGGAAATGAGCCCTCCGGAAATGTCCTACCACATGCAACGCCTGTTCGTTGCATTGACGGGCAAGGAAGACCCGTATCTTGAAATAAAGAATCTCAGCAACAAGCAGGCACTGGAGGTGATCGATGATTTGAGGAAACTCGTATCAGAATCACAGACCCCCCTGGAAACTGCAGCGAGGCTTGCATGCGCCGGCAACATCATAGATTACGGGGCGTTTCCCAGCGGCGTTGATGTACAAGCGGAAATCACAAAAATCCTGCACCAACAAAGCAGTCCAGGCGGCAGTGCTTCCTCCCTGTTTGACTTTGCATCCTTCCACCAGGCACTCAAAAGCGCTCGCCGAATCCTCTATATCGGCGACAATGCCGGGGAAATCGTCTTTGACAGGGTCTTGCTGGAAACCATCGCGCAGGAGTTTCCCCAGATCGAGCTCTCTTTCGTAACCAGGGAGAGTCCGATCCTCAATGATGTATTGACCAAGGACGCCCTTGACTGCGGTCTGGACTCAGTGGCATCCATTGTCTCCAGCGGGAGCAAAACCCCCGGCTTGCTGCTCGACAAGGCAGATCCTGCTTTCCTGAAGCTGTATCACGAGGCGGATATGATCATCAGCAAGGGCCAAGGTAATTTTGAGGCGCTTTCAGACGCTGAAGGGCCCATCTATTTCCTGTTCATCATCAAGTGTGAAGTCATCATGCGGCATATCGGAGGATCGCTGCGAGACCTCGTGCTGAAGAAGAACCATTAGCCTTTCACCGCCCCCATAGTCAGACCTTTCACCACATACTTCTGGAAGAACATGGTAAGGATGATCGCAGGTGCCATGATCGTCACTGCTGCAGCCATGACAGCCCCCCAGTCGACCTCGACATAGGAGAGGAAGTTGTAGACTGCTATCGGAAGCGTCCTGGTTTTCTGTTGGCTCAACACCTGGCTGAACATGAAATTGTTCCAACTGAAGATGAAGGAGAGCGTCGTCGCTGTCACGATGCCAGGCCCGGATAGCGGCAGGAGAATCTTCAGGAACGCACTCTGCTGGGTAAGTCCGTCGACCATAGCCGCTTCTTCCAATTCACGCGGTACCGAGTCGAAGTACGGGGACATGACCCAGACCACCAGAGGCAAGGCGATGAGCATGTGGCTGAGAATGAGGGCAACATAGCTGTCCATCAGGCGCAGGCGGGAGAAAACAATGTACCAAGGCATCAAAAAGGAGATACCGGGCATCAGACGGGCAACCAGAATGAAGATGGAGAGTTTCTTCTGTTTGTAACGGGCGATCGAGTAGGCGGCAGGAAGCCCAAGCACGAGGCTGAACGCCACGCTCACCATCGAAACGATGAGAGAGTTCTTCATATAGTGCAGGAAGTCCTGCTCGATGAAGACACGCTCGTAGTTTTGCATCACCGGGGTGAAGATGAACTTCGGAGGCCAGCTGATGATATCCACCTGTGTCTTGAACGAGCTCATGAGCATCCAGACAAAGGGGAAGAGAATCGGGATGATGATCAGGGCGAGTACGAGGAGGAAGAGGATGGAGTGGACAGGATTCTTTTTCATGGCAACCTCCCCTACAGCTCAAAAGCCCGACGCAGTCGCATGACAACGAGGCTGAAGAGCAGGACAATGAGAAACAGGAAGACCAGCATGACTGCACTCTGTCCCATTCTGAAATATTCGAAACTGTACTTGAAGGCAAGCACGTTGAGGTTCTCGGAAGCGTACCCTGGGCCTCCTCCTGTCATCGAATAGATGATGTCGTAGGTTTTCAAGGCATCGATGGCCCTGAGGATGACGGCTGTGAGAATGGTGGGCATCAGCATCGGCAACGTGATGCGGAACAGCACCTGACGGGCGTTCGCCCCATCGACCATGGCCGATTCATACGGCTCTGAGGAGAGGCCGGCAAGGCCGGCAAGCACGATGATGGTGATCATCGGCGTCCATTGCCAGATATCCACGATGATCAGGGAGGGCATGACCGTCTTTGCATCACTGACCCAACCGCTTTGGGGGAGCTTGAGGACGCTCAGCACATAGTTGAGGATGCCGATGGTCGGATCATAGAAAAGATTCCATACAATACCGATGGCAACCGGGGTTGCTACCAGGGGAAGCAGCAGCAAGGTCTTCACCACGCCTTTCCCCTTGAACGATCGGTTCAAAGCCAGGGCAAGGACCGTTCCGAGTACCATCTCCACGATGACCGAGCCGAACGTGAAATAAAAGGTCCGGCCCAAGGCTTCAAGGAACCGGGGTTCCTGGAGAACCTGCAGATAACTCTTCAGACCAACAACGGAGAGAGGCCTTCCGCTGGTGAGACTCCAGTCGGTGAAGCTGAGAAAAAAGGTGTATCCCACGGGAAAAACCATCAGGACCACCACGAAAATCACCGCTGGGAGGGGAAAGAGGTAGCGGAGGTTTCTTTCAAAAAAGCCTTGTCGGATCATCTGTACGCTCCTTGTCGCGCAACAGGCCGACCGAACGATTCGGTCGGCCATTCGCTACGTGTGTAAGGTCTAGAGGCCGTATTCACCGTCGGTCTTCAGCAGTTCATCAACCGCATCAGCCTTCTCCTGTGCAAGAGCGGCAAGCTTGGTCGAAGTACCCTTGGTGTTGATTGACTCGATGATGACCTCTCCGATCAGGTCGCGGGCCTGGCCGACTGAGCTCATGAACGGGCGGTCATACGGATAGCCGTTCTTTGCCGCATGGGCCTGGGTCTCCACCAGTCCGGGGTTCATGATCTTGCGGACTTCAGCGTTTGCCCAAGCACTGTCGCGGGCCATGGTGATGTTGCTGAGCATACCTTCCACTGCAAGCTCCTTGCTGGTTGCCCAGTCGAGGAACTGCTGTGCGGCACTCTTGTTCTTGGAAGCGGAGGACATGGCCATGCCCCAAGATACTACGATGAACGGACTGTCGCCCTTCGGGCCCTTGGGAAGCTGTGCAACACCAATGTCGGCTGCAGGGATCGAAGTCTTGGAAGGATCGACGATCTGGCCGTAGAAGACAGAAGCATCGGTCCACATGGCAACCTTGCCAGCCTGGAAGACGGGCATGACATTTTCCCAAGACATGCTGGTGACGCCCTGCGGTCCATAATTGCCCAACAGCCTGCCATAGAAGCGGGTAGCTTCCAGAGCTTCAGGACTATCGAACACGGCCTTGCCGTTCTCAAGATACCTTCCACCATAGTTATAGACATAGCTCGAAAGCTGGGTTACTGCTGCAGCACCCTTGCCGCGACTGGCGAACCCTGCAACTCCATCCTTGTTGAGAGCCTTGGCAGCTGCTTCAAGCTCAGCAAATGTGGTGGGAACTGAAAGACCTGCCTTCTGGAGGAGGTCCTTGCGATAGTAGAGCACCTGCCACTCGGTTACGAGCGGTACGATGTAGGCAACATTGTTCTTCCTGCCGATATCCACCGAGTTGGAGGGATAGTCGGAGAAGTCGTACTTATCCAAGCCTTCGTACCAACCGTTCTTGATGAACATGAGACCTTCCTGCAAGGGGCGGGTCATGAATACATCGACGGTGGAACTCTTGGTGGCGAATTCGGTGGTCAGCTTGTTGGTCAGCTGGCTCTCCTGCAGACTCTCATAGTTCACCTTGATCCCGGTCTTTGCCTCAAACTCGGGAATCTTGGTCTTCAAGAGCTCGCCATAGGGGTGGTTGGCCAGCAGGACACGGATCTCCTGCTTCGGAGCCGCTTCAGCAGTCCCCTGTGCAAACATCGGTAGTGCGAGACTGACGAGCACAAGCATGACAACGAGCACATTTCTCTTTTTCATACGTTTCTCCTTTTGTGATGGTTATGATGACAACCTTTTTCATAGTATACCCGGTTTTTTTGAGTTGTATAGTAAAAATGAATATTAGTTTTAATTGCCTGAATATTTTTTTCATACTATACTAAGACAAAGGGGTCCCTCATGCATGAAGTCAGCGCCATCTATGCAATACGAAGCAAGTACAGCACCCTTAGTGCAAAAGAGAAGAAGATTGCCGACTTCATTCTGGAGCATCCCAAGGAGTCGGTGAACCCCAGCATCGAGGAGTTGGCTGATCGAATCGGCATCAGCGAGTCTACGATGGTTCGTTTCGCACGCAAAATCGGATACAGCGGGTACCAGCGGTTTCGCATCGCCTTGGCAAGGGAGACCATCCCTTCCAACGAGCAGCTCTTCGAGAGTGAGGTGACCGAAGGGGAAGATCCGGTGGACCTCGTCTTCCGCCACACCCGCAAGACA
>RZYT01000461.1 GCA_009930195.1 Spirochaetia bacterium
TGATTATCGAGGGGGAGGGCATGACGACTGGTTCCTTCCGAGCTTGGCAGAGCTGAATCAGATATACCAAAATCTCTGTAGAAATAATCTAGGTGGTTTTTCTGGTGTCAGTTATTGGAGTTCCTCTGAGACTAGTGCAAAAAGCGCGTGGTTTCAGAGTTTGTACAGCGGGAGTCATAACCACTTCTATCGGAGCGAATACTACAGGGTCAGGCCTGTACGGGCTTTCTGATGAGCTATTTACCAATTTATCCATTTAACCATTGAAAGGGGGTGCAGGGGGCTTTGGCCCCCTGCGAAAGAGAAATGGTTTTCTTTGCATCGAATATATTTTACGGGGAGTGGTCAATGAAAAAACAGAGGGTGTTTGGGACCGGTGTGGCGATGTTGGTGATGTTCGTCACTCTGACGATGCTTGCAGGGTGCATGACTTGGTTTGAGGATGGCGGCACGAGCCAAAGTGCATCAGGTCCAGCAACATTGCAAACAGCTCCAATGGGGAGCTTTGCGGCAATGAATCAAGAATCCTTGGTTTCCCTTGATCTAGAGCTTGGCAAGACTGACAGATATGCATTGGTATACGGCAACAGCCGGTATACCGGGATGCCCGTCCTAGCAAACCCGGTCAATGATGCGAATGACATTGCAGGGTTGCTTGATAAGCTTGGCTTCAAGGTGACGCTGGTCACTGATGCCTCCCAGGGAAGCATGGAATCGACACTGCGTTCATTCGCGGCGGAGATTGGAAAACGCAAAGCGGACATAGCGCTGTTTTTCTATGCAGGCCATGGGGCCCAGTTCGAGGGAGTGAACTACCTGCTGCCGGTTGATGCGGACATCCGGCAGGCCCATGAGCTGTCGTCCAAGGCGCTGAGCATGGAACTGGTCGCCTCGACCCTTGAGCGTACAGGCTCGAGCCTGAACTTGGTGATCCTTGATGCCTGCCGGGACAACCCGTTCGCCTCCTCACGGGGGTCTGCAGACCGCGGCCTGAGTGCGATGGTGAGGGGAGGCAACGAGAGCATGGTGGTGTTCGCCACCGCCCCCGGGGCAGTGGCGCAGGACGGGACTGGCAGGAACAGCCCGTTCACCTCTGCACTCAAGGAGCATTTAGCTACCCCTGATCTTGAGATTCGTCAGCTGGTGGCACGAGTATCGCGCAGTGTACAGGATTCGACTGGAGCAAGGCAGATACCGTGGGTGAACACGTCGTTCACCGGTGAGTTCTTTTTTCTGACCACCGAGCAGCTTCTTGCCAACAACAGGCTTACAGCGGATAGGATTGAAAACGAGCTGAAGGCATTGGATGCTGAGATTGCCGAGCGGCAGCAAGCCATCGAAGCTGAGACGGACATGGTGCGCAGGCAGATGCTGGAGTTGGACCAACAGAGGGCGAAGGCCCTTGAGGAGGCAAAGAGTCTGGAAGCATCAAGACTGGGCGAGATACGCAAACAAGCCGAGCT
>RZYT01000462.1 GCA_009930195.1 Spirochaetia bacterium
TGCGGTCGTCTTCTCGCTGTGATCGGCAAGGCCGCCCTTGAACTGCTGTTCAGCCCCACTGCGGCTGATCTCCTGGTGCTTCTCGAACGCTTCCTTGAAGCCCTGCTCATCCACGGTGAAGCCATGCTCACCGGCAAGTTCACGGGTCAACTCGATGGGATAGCCATAGGTATCATACAGCTTGAAAGCGGTCCTGCCGCTGATCTGCCTGCTGTTGCCCTTCAGGAGGTTGGGAAGCATCTTCTCGAACTCACGCTCACCCTTTGCAAGGGTTTCGCTGAACTTCGCCTCTTCCTGGGCCAGCTCCTTGAGGATGAACTCCTTGTTTTCCAGAAGCTCCGGGTAGGGTTTCCCGTACAGGTCGAGCACCACCAGGGCGAGCTCACCCAGGAACGAACCCTCGATGCCAAGCTTATGACCGTGACGAACCGCACGCCTGATCAGGCGGCGCAGGATGTATCCCTGTCCGACATTGGAGGGAGCTACGCCTCTCTGGTCACCCAGAATGAACACACTGGTCCTCACATGGTCAGCGAGAATACGGATGGAGATATCAATCTCCTCATCCTTGCCGTACTCTTTGGAGGAGAGGCGTTCGATCCCGGCAATGATGGAGGTGAAGACCTCTGTCTCGTACACCGACTTCTTGCCCTGCAAGATGGCAATGGTGCGTTCGATGCCCATGCCGGTGTCGACACACTTGCGATCCATCTCCGAGTACGTTCCATCAGCATTTTTCTTGTAGCCCATGAACACATCGTTCCAGATCTCAAAATACTTGCCGCACTTGCACCCCGGTCGGCAATCAGGACCGCAGGAGGGGCGCCCGGTATCGATGAACATCTCACTGTCCGGACCACAGGGACCGGTCTCCCCGGCAGGGCCCCACCAGTTGTCCTCACGGGGGAGGAAATAGATGCGCTCGCGCGGGATGCCGTAGCTCTCCCATGCCGAGGCTGCTTCCTCATCACGCGGTACCAGGTCGTCACCTGCAAAAACCGTCACGGAAAGCTGGCTGATATCCAGTCCGAGCACTTCGGTGAGGAATTCAAAGCTGTAGGCGATCGCCTCTTTCTTGAAGTAGTCGCCCAAGGACCAGTTGCCAAGCATCTCAAAAAAGGTGAGATGGTGCGGATCGCCCACCGCCTCAATGTCTCCGGTGCGGATACACTTCTGGTAGTCGGTCAGGCGCTTGCCGGATGGGTGGTCACTGCCAAGGATATACGGCACCAAAGGGTGCATGCCGGCAGTGGTGAAAAGTACGGTCGGGTCATTCTCCGGGATCAGGGAAGCCCCACTGATCTGCACGTGATCCTTGGATACAAAGAAGTCAATGAATTTTTGCCGTAATTCGTTGGCGGTAAGCTGTTTTTTCATAATACCCGATAGTAGTCCCCTACTCGATTTCATGTCAAGGAGAGGGAGCGGAGAAGAGGTCCAGTTGCACCGGCTTTTGGACCTT
>RZYT01000463.1 GCA_009930195.1 Spirochaetia bacterium
CTGCGGCATCCTGTAGTATCTGACCTTGTAGCCGTTCTTGCAGGCCTGCTTGCCGATCGCGCATGCGAGCCAGGTCTTACCAGCACCGGTAAATCCATTGAATACAACATTATGGTTGCATTTGATGAATGCACAGGTGCCCAACTCAAGCAGCAGTCTCTTGTCGAGGCCGCGCTTCTCGTAGTGTACGGAATTGATCTCGGCATTCGGATACCGCAAGCGGGCGGACCTTACCAGCCTTTTTATCCTGCCATCCTGCTTGAGCTGGTACACATAATCGGCAACATACTGGATCCGCTCATCGAAAGGCATGCAGGTGTAAGCCACATCATGTTCCTGTCTCTGGAGGATCTCGACCATCTCGGGGAGATTGAGCTCTCTCAGTTTCCTGATTGATTCGTCATTGATCATTTTTTCTCCCCCTTGTCAAAGCTGCTGTAATAGTCGGCCCCCCTGGTGTACTGGGATGGCAGCTTGGATCCGGTCTCCCTTGCGGCGAGTTCCGCCTTGTATGCCTCGTCTTGATTCGAACTGAGGATGGAATTAAGATGTGAGTACCGGGGACTTCGGAATCCGCGCTCGAGGGCGATTCGGCAAGCGGTTTCCAGTCTTTCATCGGTGTATTTCTTTCCTAGGCGGAGGATGGACAGGGCTGGGTTGAAGCCCTGTTCCTTCACTTCCAAGCCGCCAAAGACCTTCTGCACCACCAAAAGCGTATTGACTCCGATTGAGGAAGCCCATCCGACTATCCGTTCCTCGGTCCATTCCTGATATTGGCCGTCCTTCGGCATGTCCTCTGGGTCGGTCCTATACTTGTTCTGTACATAAGGACCGAAGGCCTCATGAGTCTTTATCCTCTCCCCGTTGAGGTAGATTTCTATCCTGCTCTTCATGGCCTTGATGTCGACCTTTCTGCCCAGATATATGTAGGGGCATGAGTAGAAGTTCTTCTTGAACGCAACATGGCTGTTCAGCTGGACCTTCCGATTGTAATACCAGGTGCTTGCCTCGTAGGGATACTTCGGCAAGGGGTTCATCCGTGGCAGTTCCTCCTCCATGAAAACGAGATAGCGGCTTTTCTCCCGTTTCTGGAACTCCTCATGGTTGTATTCCCACAATTTCTCCCCGACCGCCACCTTCAGCGACTCGAAGGAGGTGAATGTCTGATTCCTGAGTTTCGCGATGATGGCGGTAGCAACATTGCCAACAGTGCCTTCGACAGTTGCCTTGTGGCGGGGTTTCCTGACTCCGGCGGGGATGATGGCTGTCTTGTAGTGGACCGCCAGATCCTCATAGGCATCGTTCAGGATGATCTCCCCCTCCTTCGGATGGCTTGTGATTCCGGTCCGAAGATTGTCAGGCATCAATCGCCTGGTGACACCCCCATAGAACGACCACATGTCAACATGGCACTGCAGCCATGTCTGCTCTTTCATGTCCAGACAGGGCACGACAT
>RZYT01000464.1 GCA_009930195.1 Spirochaetia bacterium
GGGCGTATATACGCACGTGGGACTTTATAGGACCCCCTGTTCCTTTCGTTCCACTCGTTCCTTCGTTCCAAAGGGAGATTTGGAATGCTTGAGAAAGAGATCGAGTTGCAGCTGGTGATGGCTGTGAAAAAGATGGGAGGCCGGGCTGTGAAATTCATAAGCCCGGGCTTCGATGGAATGCCGGACCGATTGGTCCTGCTGCCCGGCGGACGGTGCGGCTTTGTGGAAGTGAAGGCCCCGGGCAAAAAGATGAGGGCACTCCAACAGGTAAGGCATGAAATGTTGAGGGCCCTGGGATTCAAGGCATACGTGCTGGATGCAAGAGAGCAGATAGAGGAGATCATCAATGACATATACACCGCATGACTACCAACAGTATGCGAGCGACTTCATAGAGGAGCACCCCGTGGCAGCGGTATTACTGCAGATGGGACTTGGCAAAACGGTCATCACCCTGACGGCCCTTTCCAATCTCCTCTTCGATTCATTCCTGGTGCGCAAGGTACTGATCATCGCGCCTCTTCGGGTTGCCAGGGATACGTGGCCTGCCGAAATCGGCAAGTGGGATCACCTTGGGGATTTGATTCCGTCAGTGGCCGTGGGAAGTACCGCCGAGCGAATTACAGCACTCGAGCGCAAGGCTGACCTGTACATCATCAATCGCGAGAACGTGCAGTGGCTCATCGAAGAAAGCGCCCTGCCCTTCGACTTCGACATGGTGGTCGTCGACGAGCTCTCATCGTTCAAGAACCACCGCTCCAAGCGCTTCAGAGCGCTGATGAAGCGCCGTCCTGTGGTAAAACGCATCGTTGGCCTGACCGGTACCCCGGCCAGCAACGGCCTGATCGACCTTTGGGCCCAGTTCAAGATTCTGGACAAGGGTGTGAGACTCGGAAGGTTCATCGGAGCCTATCGTAATGCGTATTTCACCCCAGACAAGAGAAGCGGACAGGTGGTGTTCAGCTATAAACCCGCCCCCGGTGCGGAGGAAAGGATCTACCAAGCGATCGAGGACATCACCATCTCCATGAAGGCCCAGGACCATATCAGGATGCCGGAGCTGGTGAACACCGAATATCGCGTCACCCTCGGCGATGAGGAGCGTGCTGCCTACGAGAAGCTTCGAAAGGAGCTGGTCCTGGATGCTGCAGGGGGACAGGTTACAGCGGCCAATGCAGCAAGCCTCTCAGGGAAGCTGCTGCAGCTAGCAAACGGGGCGGTGTACTCAGATGACGGGACGACGATCGGCATTCACGAACGCAAGCTTGATGCATTGGAGGATCTCATCGAGGCAGCAAACGGGCAGAGCGTATTGGTGGCGTATTGGTTCAAGCATGACCTTGCGAGGATCACAGCAAGGCTTGAGAAGCTGGGTGTAGCGTTTTCGACCCTGGACTCGAGCGAGAGCCTGTTGAGGTGGAATAAGGGGGAACTGCAGGTCGCTCTGATTC
>RZYT01000465.1 GCA_009930195.1 Spirochaetia bacterium
TTGATAAAGCGGCTGACTTCTATGGGGCAAGCCCTCACAGGGGACTTGGGGCAGGCGCAGAGCCAATGGAACACCCAAAACCAAGAACTAAGCTCAAAGCTAGACCAAACAGCAACTCAGCTCAGACAGGCAGATGAGCAGACGAGACAGAAATTTTTGGATGAGCTTAGCTCCACGGAAGCCAATTGGGAGACCCTTTTCGGTGGCACGAAGGAAGAAATTCTGGAAGAGTTAGAGATGACGGAGACAGAATTTAAAGAGAAGCTGTCGGCACAGGAAGACACTGTAGAGAGCAACTGGCAAAGCACTCTTAACGCCCTGTCAAAGCAGAAAAAGACTAGCGACGAGCAAGCACAAAAGCAAACAGAGCTAGAGGCGGCGCAAAAGCAGCAGGCGATAGAGAGCAAAAAGCAAGCCCTCGAAAAAGCCGGATTATGGGAGCACATCCAAAATCTTTATGCCAACGATGCCGAAGGGTTGAACCAGTTTCTACTTACAGGGCAGCTGCAAAACCAAACCCAGCTAAACAACTGGGGACGGCAGCAACAGCAAGCAGTTATTGACGACCTTAACCAACAGTATGTCAACGCCATCTCCCAGATGCAACAGGGGCTAAAGGCCCAGGGAGTGGTTGACCCATCTATATACAGGTCGGCAGAAGATGCACTAAGGGCACAAAGGGGGCAGCTCATGGCCTCGTACCGAAATGCTTACGCCCCTGGGTTTTTGTCTTCCCTGCTTTCCGGCACACCGGAACAGATCTCTGGGTGGCAAGCCCCTCAGGGGGTAAGCAACTACGGGCAGGGCCTTTCTGGGTTTGCAGCACTAGATCCGGCTCTAGCCGGGTATGTCGCAGGAGGCGTAGACGAGACTCCCTTAAGCTGGATAGGCTCTTCTGCCTGGTCTCCAGCTATCACGCAACAAGGTAGCGGAGGCCTTTTGGAGGCAGCCTTGCGCGGAGTGTTAGGAGGCTAGACCATGGCAGGACTGATGGAATCGATCATACCTCTTGCTATATTGGGGTCAATCGCCGGATCTGTAAGCGGGAAAAGGAGGTCGTCGTCTTCCGGCGGCCTCCTTTCTATGTTGATGCAGTCACAGCTACAGGAAGACCAAACAAGGGCAAGCAGGGCATCCATGCAGGACGAATACACGCGACGGCTATACAACACGCTGGCAGAAAAAGCCGTTGATGGTGGGCTCTCTTTCGAGGGGATAGACCCCTCCCAGCCGATAACTTCCGATATGGTCCATCGGCTTTCAAGGAGCCAGATGGACAAGCAACTCGCAGGGATGATAGAGGGCTATGCTCCATATACCGATAAGCCAGTGCTCAATAACGCTGATAGCTGGAGCGACGTAAGAGGCGTTCTAGAGCAACCAGAGTTCCGTGAAATAGCAAGAAAGAGACTTGAAGGGGATACCACGCTTAAGGCCTTACAGACAAGCGG
>RZYT01000466.1 GCA_009930195.1 Spirochaetia bacterium
CGAGGCCGTCGACTCCATACGGTCCACCGGTCGGCCCTTCTTCCTGGAAGTGAAGACCTATCGCTGTTGCGGACACTCCAAGAGTGATGCCTGTCTGTATCGAAGCCGGGAGGAAGAACTGGAGTGGGAGAGCCGTGACCCCATATTCCTCTTTTCCCGCGTATTGGTGGAGCGTGGTTACTTCACCGAGGAAGAGGTTGCCCATCTCATCCTTGAGGGGCGGAAGCGTGTGGATGATGCAGCCCTTGATGCGGTTGCCGTTCGTGATATGCACATCAACCTGGAACAGGCCATGGAGTACCTCCTTGCCCCGGAGGATGAGGAGATCTACAAGGTCTGCAAGAGCACAACCAGGATCAGCTACCGTGACGCCATCCGGGAGGCGCTGGACGAGGAGATGTCCCGCGACCATGCCGTGCATCTCATCGGAGAGGACATCGGTGTCTATGGCGGCTGTTTCCGGGTAACCGGAGACCTCTACAAGAAGCATCCGACGCAGTTGCATGAAACACCGGTAAGCGAGGAGGCCATCACCGGCCTTGCCGTAGGTTCTGCCATGCTCGGTCTCAGACCGATCGTGGAGATCATGTATGGTGACTTCGCCACCCTTGCCAGTGATCCCATCATCAACCACGCTGCAAAGATCCGCTTCATGAGTGCAGGCCAGCTCTCCTGCCCAATGGTCCTCAGGGCCCCCATCGGAAGCGGGACCGGGCATGGAGCCCAGCACACCCAGTGCATTGAGGCAATGTTTGCCAACATTCCCGGTCTTATCATTGTTGCACCCTCCTGCCCTGGCGATGCCAAGGCCTTGCTCAAGAGCTCAATCCGAAGCAACAACCCCGTGCTCTACTTCGAGCACAAGAGCCTGTACAACAACCTTGGTCCGGTAGGCGACGACCAATACCTCCTGCCCATAGGCAAGGCAATCGTGAAGAAGCGTGGCAAGGATGTGACCATCGTCTCCTACAGCCATGCAGTCACCACCTGCCTTGAGGCGGCTGCAGTACTCAGCCTGCAGGATGAGATTGAGGTTGAGGTCATTGATCTTGCGACCCTCAAGCCCATGGATAAGGATACCATCCTCAGGTCGGTGAAGAAGACCGGCAGGCTGCTGGTGGTCCATGACAGTCCGGAGTATGGAGGCTATGGGGCGGAAGTTGTTTCCGTGGTGACCGGTGACAGTGACTGCTTCGCCGCCCTGGCTGCCAACCCCCGGCGCCTCTGCGGAAAAGAGAGCCCCATACCGTTTGCTCCGGAACTTGAGCTTGCCGTCATCCCCTCCAAGGAAGAGGTGGTGGAGGCGGTTCGTTCGCTTTTCTCCCCCGCATAGCCTTTCCTTTTTTTCCTGTAGACGCTAGAATACAAAGCACTTGCGCCGCAGCACTCCTGCGGCGCTCATGTACAGGAGTGAGAAGAGCATGGATATCGACGTAAAGAACCTGCATC
>RZYT01000467.1 GCA_009930195.1 Spirochaetia bacterium
TTGGTGAACTCCTTTGTGCGGGATGGCTTTCTCTTCGATGGTGGAATCCGGGCCACCGAGAATGCCGGCATGATCAAACCCATGCTTGCAGAGCTTGGCCTTGATCTGCCGTTGTTTCCCAGCAGGGTTTCCCTGGGTGTTGAGGACAAGATCATCACAGCTGACTCCCAAGAGAGTCTTGCCTCCTACGCGAAACTGCTCAAGGAGCTCTATCCAGAGAGCACCGAGGATGTGGAGAAAGTCATCAAGGTCATCGGCAAGTACGATACGTACATGCAGGTGCTTTTCGGAAGCGACAGCCCGTTCTTCAAGGATGCCAAGCGCGACTTGAGCTACTTCCTGACCACCTTCATCGTCTGGATCTTCCGCTTTCTGGCCACCGGAGCTGCCATCATGCGGATGCAAATGCCCATGGAAGTGTTTTTGGGAAAGTTGATCGGCAACGACTCCCTTCGGGATATCATCTCCCAGCACTTCTTCAAGAAAACCCCCGCCTTCTTCGCCATGAGTTATTTCTCTCTCTACCCTGACTACTTCTATCCCAAAGGGGGAGTGGGACGAATTCCTGCTGCTCTGCAATCACGCTTGGAGGAGCTTGGATCGGAGGTGAGGATCGAGACGGAGATAGTCGGCTTGGATGTTTCCCGAAAGATCCTGGTTGATTCGGCGGGGAATGCATATCCCTATGACAAGCTTATCTGGTGTGCTGATGTGAAGCACCTCTACCGGATAACTACCTGGGATACGTTTCCAAAGTCCACAACGCAGAAGATGCTCAAGGAGAAGGATCAGGTGCTTGCAAGCCGTGGGGCCGAGTCAGTCTTCACGCTCTTCTTGGCTGTGGACCTTCCCCCAGAGTACTTCCACGCAATCTCAGAAGGCCATTTCTTCTATACCCCCTCCCGGAACGGGCTGGGAGAGCTGCATCGCAGTGAGCTTGCATCTTTGCTGCAAGGGTGGGAGACACTCAAGCGAGAGGCCTTTTACTCCTGGCTGGATTCCTTCTGTCGTCTCAACACCTATGAGATTTCGATTCCGGTCCTCAACGACAGCAGTGCAGCCCCTGAGGGGAAGACGGGCCTGATCGCAAGCTTCCTCTTTGACTACGAGCTTACCCGAAGGATAGAAGCAGGCGGTTGGTATGAGGAGTTTGAGCAGCACATCAAAGCCTCCATGATCGAAGTGCTCACCACGTCGGTATACCCAGAGCTGAAAGAGCACATCCTCTTCTCGTTCTCGGCAAGCCCGTTGCGCATTGAGCGTACGGTCGGCAGCAGCGAAGGGGCGATCGTCGGCTGGTCGTTTGAGCAGAAGATCCCTCTCGATGCCACCATGCTTACGATGAAGAAGGCGATCAAAAGCCCTATTCCCGATGTGTTTCGTGCAGGGCAGTGGACAGCCAGCCCTGCCGGCCTTCCCACCTGCATCATGACTGCCCGCATGGCAGC
>RZYT01000468.1 GCA_009930195.1 Spirochaetia bacterium
AAAACCGAAATTCATCCCTTGCATCCTGGGAAATGGATGCTATAATGCTCCTTGAGGGGTTTTGGCCCCGGACAAAGGACATTGACAACTTGACCTTTGGATTCAACCAGTTTCGATAATCGCGACGATATCCCGATGGCAAAGAAAGGAGGTGCACGACCCCCAGCCAAAAAGGAAGGAGCGATTTGAGAAAACGCATCGGTTCGGAAAGGGACGAGAGATCCCAGTTGGAGAAGGAAACGTGGAAACTTCCCGAGCGAAGGTCTTTCCGATCCCCCATGAGTCGAGCGATATAAAAACACTTAACCAAGGGGGTTAAATAACATGAAGAAATTTTGTGCTCTTCTGGCTGTAGTTGCTCTTGTGGCTTTTGCCGCTCCCGCTTTCGCAGCCAACCCGTTCATGGATGTTCCCATGAACCACTGGGCCTATGACGCAGTAGGCCAGCTTGCCGCTCGCGGTATCGTTTCCGGTTATCCCGACGGCACCTACAAGGGCAACCAGCCCATCACCCGTTACGAGATGGCTTCCGTCATCGCTCGTGGCATGGCCGTTATCGACATGGAGAAGGCCAGCAAGCAGGATGTCGAGATGCTTAAGCGCCTCGTCGTCGAGTTCAAGGACGAGCTTGATGCTCTCGGCGTGAAGGTCGACAAGATCGACAGCCGCGTGGCAGTCCTCGAGGAGAACATCGGCGGATGGAAGTTCTGGGGCGAGTTCCGCTTCGACGCCAAGTTTGAGGATCAGGCAAATCTCTACGGCGATGAGTACACCCTCAACGGTGACAAAGAGTTCGACCTCAACCGTTATCGTCTGTGGATGAGCAAGCAGATCGACGAGAACACCAGGTTTGTCGCTCGTATCGGCAACAGAGCTGGTGCCCTCTCCTGGCAGCGTTACTATGTCGAGATGAAGCTTGCCTATGACATCAAGATGACCGCCGGTCTTTGGCTCTATGACTGGGAGGGCGATTCTGGCCTCTACACCGACGAGGATGCTCTGTTTACCGATGTCAGCCTCAGAGGTTTCTGGTTCCAGAAGAACTTCGGCCTTGGCGATGTTCAGATGATCATCGCTCATAACGACGCTGCTACCGCGGCTGCTGCTGCCACCGATGACTACATGTTCTACGGTCTTCGCGCTAACTTCAACTTCAACGAGCAGTTCCGTTTCGCTCTGAACGGGTTGATGAGGAAGTACGACACCGCCAACAACGCCGACGAGAGCGTCTACTGGGCTGACTTTGCGTTCAACTTCAACCCCAACATCGCTTTCAGGGGTGCCTACTTCATGGAGGACCTCGATACAGCTTACCGCGCCGGTGAGGACAGCCCCAAGGCTTACAAGGCTATCCTTGACGTCAAGCAGGATGCACTTAAGTTCACCAGCATCTGGCTTGAGTACGCTCATTTTGACGAGGGCTTCAACGTTTGGAACAACAACAA
>RZYT01000469.1 GCA_009930195.1 Spirochaetia bacterium
GAGGATGTGTCGTTGACCGCCGTCCCTGCCCAAAGACCGTATGCCGTATCGCTCATGCCCAATGCATGACCCATCAGGGGGAAGATGAGGATCATGACCATGTCGAAGAGGAAGGTTGCACTCATGGCGAATGCGATGTCCCTGTCCTCTGCATCAATGACCGGGGCAATGGCTGCGATGGCAGAGCCACCGCAGATTCCGGTGCCTGCGCTGATCAGGTTGCTCATCTTCCAATTGAGATGCAGGGCCTTGCCCACAAAGTGTCCGATACCGAAACAGGTTGCCAGGGTAAAGAGCATGATCATGAGCGACCTTCCCCCGACCTGCATGATGGTCGTGATGTCCAAGCTGGCCCCCAGCAGTACGATGGCAATCTTGAGCAAGCGTTTTGAGGCGAAGCCGATGCCTTGCTGCAGCTGCTTGCCCGGTTGTTTGATGGTGTGCAGCACCATCCCCAGAAAGAGAGCAATGACCGAGGCACTGATGATGCCGGAGGGTATGAAGTGTGCAAGCCAGGTGGCAAGAACAGCGAGAGCGAGAGCGAGCGAAAGACCAGGCAGATAGGGGAGGGGTGAAAGACGTTTCAACATAGCGGCATCCTTGGTTCCTTGATTATTGTTGGTGATGCTACTACGATTGATCAATAATTACCAATGAAACATTTCTATGAAATGATTATAAAAAGTTATTGAAGGAGATTGTTGATGGATACCCGCTTCTCTACGTTTCTCTCGCTATGTTCCACCTTGAACTATCGCAAGACAGCTGAGGATGTGCATCTTTCGCAACCAGCGGTAACCAAGCAGATCCAATCGCTGGAACAGGAGTACAGCACCAAACTGTTTGACTATAAAGGAAGAAGCCTTTCCTTGCGTGAGGAGGGCATGTTGTTCAAACGCTTTGCGGAAAGCCAACGGTACAACGAGCAGGAACTCATATCCGAACTGGCGTGCAAACCACAGGACACGCTGCGTCTTGGGGCAACCAAGAGTATTGGTGACAGTGTTTTGGATTCCTACCTGATCAGCTACCTCAAGCAAGAGAACAGAAACATCTCCCTTATGGTGGAGAACACCACGGTTCTTCTTGCCCAGCTGGAAGCTGCACAGCTCGATTTTGTGGTGTTGGAGGGACTGTTTCCCAAAAAACACTATGCATACCGACTGCTCAGGCGGGAGACCTTTGTGGGCATCTGTGCCAAGGACCATCCTTTTGCGGGCAAGAGCATACCGGTTCCTCTGTTGCAAGGGCAGAACCTGATAACCCGGGAACCGGGATCGGGAACACGGAACATCTTCGAACGGGAACTGCAGCGTCAGGGGTATGATCTTTCGCTCTTCCCGCGGGTCACTGAGATTTCCAATTTCCAACCATTGAAGAAGCTGGTCTCGAACGGTCTGGGTATCAGCTTTGTCTACCAATCGGTGGCCGATACCGAT
>RZYT01000115.1 GCA_009930195.1 Spirochaetia bacterium
ATAGCCTTGATGCAGGATATGGATCGGAAATGGGAAACCATCACGAAAGCTCTTTCGTAGCAGAAGCGACATGAGCATGCAACCGCTTCCTGAAATCAGTGGGAGAGAGGTGATGAAACTCCTTGAACGCCTTCGAGAAAGCCAGTTCATCATCGAACCCAACCAGATGGGCAATCTGTGATATATAGAGGTACTTTGAGAGCAACATACTTGAAGCATGCTCCATACGAACGGAATTGAGGAACTGCTTGGGAGATACCTTGTACACCTCCTTGAAACAGGCATACAGGTAATTCCGACTCACCCCAAACTGTTCCGCCAACTCCTGTATTTTGATTGGTTCACAGAAGTGCTCCATGATGAAATGATATGCCTTCCGGGCATACTGGGCAGACTGCAGATTACTCTCCCCTGCCAAAGCCCCCTGTGCCTGGAAGTCCTCGATCAGATGCGCGATAAAGTGGAAAAAGCAACCATTTCGGCGCAGCTCATTGGTAAAGGTAAGGTGATAAGTCTCGATCATACCCTCGATGTCCTGAAGCAAAAGCTGTTCATTGAGTACCGCACGTACCGGCCGCTCCCTGCTCAAACCAGCCATCTCCATACTCTCCTTGCCCATGAGACCCGTAAAACCCACCCACATGTAGTGCCAAGGATCATCCTTGTCTGCTGTGTACTGGGCGCTGACCCCGGCCGGGATCAGGAAGGCTTGGCTTTTCTGCAGATGATACTCCTTGCCATCCATTTTCAGCTGGCCTTTCCCACTGCGCACAATATGGATAAAGCTTGTATCACGGATTTCAGGACCATTGTTGTGCAAGGGGGAACACTGTTGGATGCCACAATAGGAGAGTGCAAGGTCGATGGAAGATTTCTTCACCCCGTCCAATCCGACAAACCGAGCAGCTTTTATCAACAACTCTTCTTCTGGCATGATCTTGCTCCTTCCAGACAGTATACACCCCCGAAACGCATCCCGGGGGTGTATTCCAACCTGTTCTTTCCAGACTTTACCGATACATTCCCATCAAGGGACCATGCGCTTCGATCATTTCATCGCACATCGAGACAATGTCATCAATCGACAGTTCTGCCGCAGTATGGGGATCCAACATCGCTGCATGGTAGATATCCTCTTTCTTTCTGCTCACAGCTGCTTCAACGGTAAGCAGCTGTACATTGACATTGGTCATGTTCATGGCCGCCAGATGCGCGGGAAGCTTGCCTACCTTGCAAGGATGAACGCCGCTGCCATCCACCAAGCAGGGGACCTCTACACATGCATCCCGGTCGATGTTATCAATCAGGGCAGTGTTCAGCACATTGCCGTTGATCTTGTACAGTTTGTTGGTTGCCACTGCTTCCATGATGTGGGAAGCATACTCAAGCGAGCGCTCATGAGATATTTCCCCTTGGTTGTGTATTTTCTTCCACTCGTCATCCCATTCGGCAATCTGACTAATGCACCGCCTGGGATACTCATCAAGGGGAATGTTGAATCGGTCGATCAACTCAGGATAGCTCTTCTTGATGAAGAACGGATTGTACTCGGCGTTGTGCTCGCTCGACTCGGTGCAGTAATACCCCAGATGCTTGATGTACTCGTAACGGACCATGTCATCGTGCTTCTCTGTGGCATTCTTGTGGGCGGCTCTCCGCTTGATCTCGGGGTACAAATCGTTGCCGTCCTTGTCATGCAGGCTCAGCAGCCAAGCCATATGGTTGATTCCTGCTATCTCCTCCACCCTTCCTTCCAGCTTGTCCTCCATACCCAGACCTTTGAGCAAGGTTTCCGAGCAGATCTGCACACTGTGGCAAAGTCCTACGGTCCTCACCGCCGTGAAGCGTTGCATGTACATGGAAAGCATCGCCATGGGGTTGGAATAATTCAACAACAGGGCATTCGGACAGGCGCGTTCCATGACACGGGCAAACTCCTCCATCACAGGGATGGTCCGAAGGGCACGCATCACGCCCCCGATTCCAATGGTATCGGCAATGGTCTGTTTCAGCCCATACTTCTTGGGAATCTCAAAATCTATGATGGTAGCCGGGTCATATCCTCCAACCTGGATGGCATTGACAACAAAGGTGGCTCCCTGCAGCGCAGCTTCCAATTGTGCAAGCCCATGATGCACCGTAATCCTGGCACGCCCCTCGTTGATGGTTGTGTTTATGGCCTCCAGAATCAGTTTTGACTCTTCCAGCCGTTTTGCGTTTATATCATAGAGCGCCATCTCTGCATCCCGCAGAGCTGCGGACCCCATGCAATCGCCCAGCACATTGCGAGCAAATACTGTGCTGCCTGCTCCCAAAAAGGTAATTTTCATCGCTTCTCTTCTCCTATATGGTCCTCATGCGAGGAATCTGCTTGTTGCAAGGTGTACCAACCATGACTTCCCCAGGAGGGAGCCTGATCACAACACCTGAGACATTCTACGAAACAAAGCGCTACAACTTTCCTCCAGAGGTGGCAATTCCTTCAATGAACTGCCGTTGGAAGATGAAGTACAGGACAATCATCGGGACACACGCGATCAGTGAGGCCGCCATGAGCTCGGGGTAGTTGGATACGTACTGGCCTTTCATTTTTGCCAAGGCTGAAGCCAATACCAAGGAATCCTTGCTCGTATTTACGATCATCGGCCACATCAACTCCTTGTAGGCAAACACAGCGGTGAAAACGCTGAGGGCCACCAAGCTTGCCTTGGTCAGGGGCGCAAGCACATAGAGAAACGTCTTGCCGATATTCAGGCCGTCAATTTTGGCGGCATCCTCAAGATCCTTGGGAAGTATCCTGTATGCCTGGCGCATCAGGAAGGTACCGAAGGCAGTGACAAGGCCAGGAAACACCAAGGCAAAGGTCGTATTGGTCATCCCGAGCTTGCTGATCATCTGGTACTGGGGGATGATGAAGATCTGGGAAGGAATCATCATCTGCACCAACACCAGGGAAAAGGCCAACTCAGAACCCTTGAATCTCAACCGGCCGAAGGCAAAACCGGCCATACTGGCAGTAACGATGGCACAAAGAATCCTGAACGCTATGAGCAGGATGGTATTCTTGTAGAGATTCAGGAAATTATTGGATGCAAAGACACTGACAAAGGCTTCCAAACGGAGCGTTGCAGGAAAGAAGACAAAGGGATCGAGCTGGATGGATTCCCCTACCGTCTTGAACGAGGTGAGGAGCATCCACACAAACGGAACGATCATGATCAATGACACAGCTATGAGGATGGCATGGAACACCAGGGTGGCGGAACGGCTTTTTGCTCTCATCTCTCCCTCCTAGTTGTAATGGACCCATTTTTTCTGGGCTACCATTTGTATTGCTGTGATGACGAGGATGAGCACCAGCAAAACCACGACAATCGTGGATCCATAGCCCAAGTCACGTTCCACAAACGAGGATTGATAGAAGCGATATACCAGTGACTGGGTCTTGTACAGTGCTGGATTTGAACGTTCCATCACCATGAAAATCGTATCGAATACCTGCATGGCGGCAATCATGCGGGTAACAATGACAAAGAAAAGAATCGGGGAGATCATGGGAACGGTGATATGGGTGAAACTCTGCACTGCATTCGCCCCATCGAGATCGGCAGCTTCGTAATAGTCCTTGGGGACCTCCTGCAAAGCGGCAAGAAAGAGAATCATATTGTACCCGATATCGGACCAGATACCGATGACTGCAATCGAATAGACGGCGATGGCAGGGTCCGAAACCCATTTGATGCTGAGATTGAAAACATTGTTGATCAAGCCGAATTCTGAGTTGTACAGCCATCTCCACACCATGGCAATGGCTGCAGGGGCGACGACCATGGGCAGAAAGAATATCGTTCGGTAGAGGCCCCTTCCCTTGATCTGACGATTGAGCATGACAGCAAGCACCAAGGCAATGAACACCGAGAACGGCACTTGTGCAACCGTATACTTGACCGTATTGATGATCGACTGCAACACTGCCTCGTCGGAGAAGAGTTTCTCATAGTTCTTCAGACCGATGAACACATTGCCCCTGCCAAAGTCTCCCGTCTTGTGGAAACTCTGGTACACGGTGGTAATCAGGGGGAGTATGTTCAAGACCATCAATCCAATGATGGTGGGGAGAATCAGGGCCCAGCCCCAGAGAAACGTTTGCGTTTTGGTTGCAGCACGTAATGAGCGGTTTTTCATGCAAAATCATCCCTTGGACACTCCCAGGCAGGAAAGACCCTGCCTGGGTTCGAACGGAAGGCTTCTACTCTTCGGCAAGAATTGCATTCATCTGACGGGCAGCTTCTTTGCATCCTGCTTCCATGGACATCTCTTTGTTCCATACTTTCAGCATAACATCAAGAACGGCATTTTCCCACTTCACAGTGCTTCTGGAGAACGGGCGGATAACCATGTCGTCCTGCATGTTCAGGTATGCCTGCAGATTGAACTGCGGAACGCTGTTCTTCCACTGCTCACTGGTATTCTTGAAGGAGGACATCGTCACACCCAATTGTGCCTGCTTGAGCTGGCCTTCTTCCGATCCGAAGTATTCAACCAACTTCCATGCATCGTCTGTACGCTCGCTGTTCTTTGCAATAGCCCATCCAAGGCCATTGTAAATGGAAGCGCGGCGACCGGTCTTGCTGTTCTTCGGCAGCATGGCAACATCACAATTCGCCAAGGTATACTCATTGTCGCGGAAGGCAGCAACCATCCAGGAGCCCTGCATGGTCATGGCAATCTTGCCACTCTGCAACAGGACATCCTCGGAGCTCTCACTCATCAGGGTCTGCGGAGGCATCAGATTCTCATTGATCATCCTCTCCATCCACTTCATTGCTTCGATTGAGGCAGGAAGGTCCATACCGGACTTTTTCTTGTCCTCGGACAGCACATATCCATTGTTGCTGTAGATCAGGTTGTACCAGCCAGCCTGGTTGTTGGAGTTCACATTGGCAAACCCATATACGCTGCCATCAGCCTTGGTGATCTTCTTGGCGGCTGCATAGACATCTTCCCAAGTCCAATTCTCATCGGGGTATTTCACGCCGGCCTGGTCGAACAAGGTACGGTTGTACCACAGGGCGATGGTATCCACATCCTTGGGAACCGCATAGTATTTGTTGTTGTAGGTATACAGGCTCCAGATATCATCGGGATAGTTCTCGGGATCGATGATTGCACTCTTGGCAATCCGATCGGTGACATCCAGCAGCATGTCATTTGACATGTACCTCTGGGATTCATTGGAGTGCATCCAGAATACGTCGGGAAGGGATCCTCCCTGGGCCCCTGCACTGAGCAGTGTCCAGTAGTTGTTCCAGTCAACCACCTGGATTTCTGCGGTGATACCAGTTTTGGCAGTGAAATCATCAATGATCTTTTGGATGCCGGGCTGCTGGTTGGAGTCCCAGATCATGACCGACAAGGGTTTGGAAACGGAAGCTGTGGTTGCTTTCTCAGCATCTCCACCGGCAAACAGCAATGCACCTGCATAAGTGCAACGAGCAATACGGCAACACTCCTCTTTTTCATACGAATCCTCCTAGTTTTATCTGATAGAGGCAGAAAAGCCTCTACACTCCTTTTTCCGTCCAAAGGTCATACGGCCATAAGTAGTTGCTTGGACGTATATTATCCTAGGCTCATTTTCCAACAAAACAATGTATAAATGTTACGAATACATGGAAAAATGTTATGTACTTGAAATATTCCAATGAGTTGCCGAGATGGAAAAATGCATAGGCGTCCTGGAAGAGGATGGACCACTCTCATGGGAATGCCCCGAACCCAGTCAGAAGCTGACAACAAACCTGTATGTTCAGCAAAGCATTTCTGGATACATTCCTTATGTTGGGTGTTTCACCCATTGGACCCTATTCCTGCCGTTGGATGGACTGTTTGTAACAGCAGCAATGTCCAACAGTTTTCCTTAGTGAGGAGGAAACACTAAACTCTCCATGCAAGGAGGTCTTCCATGAAAAAGTTTTTTGGTCTTCTGATCATCTTGTGCTTGCTCGGCTTCGTGGTGTTCGCCCAAGGACAAGTGGAAGTCACAGAGAAACTCACCTCACTGGAAGGTACCATCGAGATCATCCAGGTCCCTGGTGACAAACCTACGGTGCTTCTCATACTTGAGGATGGAACAAAGACGGAACTCATGATCAGCGAAGCTGCCATGATCCAGCTCCAGCTTCAGAACAGGGAACGTGTCCAGATCGAGGGAGTATACCTGGGTACTGCAACCCAGGAGAAACTCTTTGCCCGGATGATGGTACGAAACAAGGAGCGTGTGAACATCCAAGATCCCATCCAGCTCTCCGCCGAGGAACAGAATCAGCTGAGAGTCTACCAACAGGAGATGCAGAGAACCCAAACGCAAACCGAACAAGGAGGACAGAACGAAACACCTTCGGGCAGCGGAAACAGTTCGGGAGCAGGCAAAGGAAAGAATTGAAGCTTGCACAAGGAAATTCGGGGCCTTCATAAGAATGAAGACCCCGACTCTTTTCCCTATTTTCTCAACTCATCAAGCAGCTGACAGCACACAAGATACATCCTGGGAATGTGGAACGGCCCCTTGTACATATTGCCCTTCAGCGGGGTGGAAAGGGAGCCATCCTTATGCAGGTAGCCATACCACTCGCCAAACTCAGGATCAACGAAGTGGTCCTGGATGTACTTGTGGACCATCTCGAACCGCTCCAGATAGGTATCCTGACCAGACATGGTGTAGGCCATGAGGTTGGCGATGCCAGCCTCGCACTGGGGCCACCAGAACTTCATGTCATGCCAGTACTCGGTTGCACTCTTGCCCAGGGCATCCCTGAAGTAGATGATGCCCCCATGCTCGGCATCCCAACCCTTGTTCCACATCCAGTCCAGCATGGAAAGCCCCAACTGCATCAGATCCGCATCATTGCCCCTTCTTCTCGCTTCCTTGAGGATGAACCAAGCCCCCTCAATGGCATGACCGGGATTAAGCAACCTTCCTTCGAAATGCTCAAGCTGCAAAGAGCCGTC
>RZYT01000470.1 GCA_009930195.1 Spirochaetia bacterium
CCCTCGCCCTTGTTGACAAAAATACTAGGATAGTGTAGTTTCACTCTTGCTATGAGGGTGTAGCGAAGCTGGTTATCGCGACGGCCTGTCACGCCGTAGATCGCGGGTTCGAGTCCCGTCACTCTCGCTTTTGAGACCGCCTTGGGGAGACCCTGGGCGGTTTCTCTATTCTTGCGTGTTGGAGGCATCATGAAGGTATTGGTTGGTATGAGCGGAGGTATCGATTCCTCGGTTGCGGCATACCTGCTCAAGCAGCAGGGGCATGAGGTTATGGGCGTTACAATGACCATTTGGAACAAACGCTCGCACCTCGAGCGGCCTTTGGGCTCCACCAGCTGTTTTGCCCCTGACAAGAGCGAGGACATCAAGGCGATCAAGCGCATCTGCGAGAAGATCGGCATCGAACACCAGGTGCTCGAGCTGAGTGACCTCTTCGAAGAAGTGGTGCTTGCCAATTTCAAGAACGAATACATGGATGGGCGAACCCCAAACCCTTGCATCTGGTGCAATGCGAAGATCAAATTCGGCGCCATGGTCGACTATGCGTTGCAAAGTGGCTTGGCCTTTGACAAGTTCGCCACCGGCCACTATGCACGCATCACCGAAGAGAACGGTCGCTTTAGTCTTACCAAGGCTGTGGACCTGAAGAAGGACCAGTCTTACTTCCTCTATCGTCTCAGCCAGGAACAACTGGCCAGAACACTCTTTCCCTTGGGAGAAATGACCAAAGCTGAGGTGCGTGCCATTGATGTGGTGCAAGGTTTTCACAAGGTGTATCAGGAAGAGAGCCAGGATTTCTACGACGGTGACTACACCGATTTGCTGGAGATTTCCAACAAGAAGGGCAACATCGTAACCAAGGATGGGACTGTGTTGGGTGAGCATGAGGGCATCTGGCACTATACCATCGGACAGCGGAAGGGCTTGGGCATTGCTGCAGAGCGTCCCTTGTACGTGCTGTCGCTTCGCTCAGAAACCAATGAGGTGGTAGTTGGTTTTGTTGAGGATACCTTGCAGAGTACCGTACATGCAGGTGATGTCGTTTGGGGGAGGGTGAGCGCTCTTGAAGGCGAGATCAGGGTGCAGGCAAAGATTCGCTCCACAGGCTATCCGACGCAGGCCCTGGCCCATCAGAATGAGGATGGCAGTATTACCGCAGTCTTCCAGGATGAGGTGAAGGCAGCAACGGTGGGACAATCCTTGGTGCTCTACCAAGGAGAGCATATTCTGTGCGGAGGAATCATCGAGCAAGCATGGTGATGGTTGCCGTGCATCCACTTTCCGACTATGATGGAGAGACTAAAAGGAGTGTGTGATGCGAGTCATTATCCAAAACGATTACGAAAATCTATCCCTCTGGGCTGCACGGTATATTGCCAATCGGATTCGAGCGTTTGCGCCGAATGCAAATCGTCCCTTTGTCCTGGGC
>RZYT01000471.1 GCA_009930195.1 Spirochaetia bacterium
TTAGGAACTGTTAAAAAATAATCTATGCGAAAGTCTCTGATGGAGACACCCAGTAATTCCACTCTCCATGGAACTCATCCCTGGAGATATTCAACTCATTCAGCTCCCCCTCGGGAACCTTGATTCCAGTTTCGTACTCCTTGGTGTCCAGTCCGCACTTCACTTTCAGGCCTTTCTTGGTGGTCGTCGAACCGATCAGGCTGATGATCACAGCCAGCGAGACAAGGGGCCTTCCCCTCCAGTTCTTGCTTATGTGGCTGAACATGCGGTGCTCGATCTTGTTCCACTTGGAGGTGCCTGGAGGAAAGTGGGAGACATGGATCTCCAACCCGGTCTCGTTGGACAGCTGCTGCAGCTCCTTCTTCCAAAGCTTGTTCCTGCTTCCATTGCTCCCCCCGCCGTCGGCGGTGATGTAGAGCCTGGAAGCCCCATGGTACTTGAGGCAGCCCATCTCATCCCACCAGGTGCGGATGCTGTTCGCCGCAAAGGCCGCGGTGTCGCTTGAGATGCCCACACTTACATACCCCTCGTTCTCCCTCACATCATAGATGCCGTAGGGGCTGGCCTTGCCCAGGCCGAGGATGGGGAAGTCATGGTCGAGCACCTCGGGGGGAGACCCTGCAGGGGCATACTCGGCCCCGTTGTTCTTGAAGTTCCCCACATTCTCCTTTTTCTTTGTATCCACGGAGATTACAGGCTGACCGTCTTCCATGAAGCATCTCGCCTTGGCATTGATGTATGTGAACTGGGCGTCCCTGTCCACATGCGCCTCGCCCACCTGCAGGGCCTTCTGGTTGAGCTGCAGGCTGTAGCCCATCTGGGCAAGAAGCTCTCCGATCTTGACATGGCTGATGCGGTGGCCCTGGTTCTCAAGCTCCTTCTGGAGATTCCGAAGGCTCTTCGTCGTCCAGCACAGCGGGTTCTCGGGATTGCCGATGGTGGCATCGGATACCAGCGACTCAAGGGCTTCGGTGATGCCGGGGTTCGTCTCCTCTACTCGTTTCCTTCCTGCACCCTTGGCCCTTACGCGCTCATTGTTGCCCGCCGCCGAGGGCTTCGCCTTGGGATCGGATACAGCTTCTGCCGCTTCCTTCATGCCAAGGGCGATGGTGGAACGCGCCGCTCCGGTAAGCTTGCTCAGGGCCTCTATGCCGCCGTGGCCCAAAGCCAATGCCTCGATGCCCAGGAACTTGCGTCTCTGGTGCTCGGCCAGCATGGGCATGGCCTTGGATATCCTGTTCTTGGTCGCTTCATCTATCATGCAGATAGTATACCACAACAGGTACAAAATAGCTATAAATAAAGGATTAATTTATTAACAAATCCTTAGTATTGGGAGAATTTTGTGAAGTCTAAAGTTCATTTCCTTCTGGAAAAACGTTTCCCCGTAACTAACTACAGGAGACAAAAAAAATCACTAA
Organism: Spirochaetia bacterium; assembly: GCA_009930195.1. GTDB lineage: Bacteria > Spirochaetota > Spirochaetia > Sphaerochaetales > Sphaerochaetaceae > Sphaerochaeta. The sequence goes on from RZYT01000471.1 coordinate 1,422, forward strand.
TAAG
>RZYT01000472.1 GCA_009930195.1 Spirochaetia bacterium
GCTTGAATCCCTCATTGCCGGTGGCACAGTCGCCGAAGCTCTGGAACGAGCATACGCCTACGTGAAAGCAGGCGCAGACGGCATCATGATCCACAGCAAGGACAAGATCGGTGAGGATGTGAAGGAGTTCTGTCTTGCTTTCAGGAGCGAGTACAGCCATGTCCCTCTCATCCTGGTTCCTACTACCTACAACCAGTTTACTGAAGCGGAGTTCCAGCAGTGGGGTGCCAACATCATCATCTATGCAAACCACATGCTGCGGGCTGCCTATCCAGCAATGGTTGACGTTGCCAAATCGATTCTTGAGAACGGCCGTTCCTTGGAAGCCGATCCTCTCTGCATGCCTATCAAACAGATCCTGGAACTGATTCCAGGGACCAAATAGGGGAGGCTTTGCATGATAGATCCCTCTTCCTTTGTCCAGGAACTGCAGAAACAGGGAACCGGATTCTTCACCGGTGTCCCTGACTCACTCTTGAGGAACCTTTGTGCGTTCATCACCGATTCTTTTGATGCTGAGCATCACATCATCGCAGCCAACGAAGGCAATGCAGTTGCCTTGGCAGCAGGACACTATCTTGCGACAGGCACCATTCCGATGGTGTACATGCAGAACTCTGGAGAAGGGAATGCAGTGAACCCACTGCTCTCCCTTGCTGATACCGATGTGTATCAGATCCCGTTGCTGCTCTGCATTGGTTGGAGAGGAGAGCCCGGGGTGCACGATGAACCCCAGCACGTCAAGCAAGGAAAGGTTACCTTGAGCCTGCTTGAAACCATGGGAATACCGTATCAGGTACTCTCTTCTGACGAAGCATCGATGAAAGTCCAGGTTGAGCAAGCGTATGCCACCATGAAGACCGAGCAGGCCCCCGTTGCTCTTATTGTCAAGAAAGGTCTGTTTGCTGAGTACGCACTTCAGCAACCCAATCGGGTGGAAGGCAAGCTTACCCGCGAAGAGGCCTTGGAAATCATTGTAAGCCATACTGATCCCCGTGCCATCTTCGTGTCTACCACAGGCATGGCCTCTCGTGAGCTCTATGAGATTCGTGAGAGAAACGGAGAAGGGCACGAGAAGGATTTTCTTACCGTCGGCTCCATGGGACACGCTTCCCAGATAGCGTTGGGGATTGCCCTGAGCAAGAAAAACCGACAGGTGTATTGTCTTGATGGTGATGGGGCTGCCCTCATGCACCTTGGTGGAATGGCCATCATCGGAACCACGAAACCAGAGAATTACTTCCACATCATCCTGAACAACGGTTCTCATGACTCAGTAGGCGGCCAGCCGACGGTTGGACGTGACGTTGATCTGGTTGGTGTAGCCAAAAGTCTTGGCTATGCAACGGCCGTCAAGGTAACGGATGAAACCGCTTTGGTGGATGCTTTGGCAACGAAGAATGCTGGACCACACTGTATTGAAG
>RZYT01000473.1 GCA_009930195.1 Spirochaetia bacterium
CCCTGTACCTGTACACGGACCTGCTCAGGGACTTGGACGTCCCGTTCATCTTCGGCCCCGGTGCCAGGGCGGAATATTTCAACGAGTACTCCATGGGCGAGACCCTCGACGCAATCGTCAAGTTCGGGGAGGACGAACTTTTTGCAAAAGTCCTCGGGCATCTCAGGCGGCAGGTGGCGATTGACATGTCCCATCTGCATGCAGATACCACAAACTTCTCCGTGGCAGGGCAATACGACGACGGAGAGCTCGAACCTACTGGTCTTCACATTACTTTCGGCCATGCAAAGGACAAGCGCACGGACCTCAAGCGCTGGGCCCTGCTCATGATCGTGAACGCAATGGGCATACCGGTGGCGATGAAGGCGCTGGACGGGAACTCCAGCGACAAGAAGACCATCATCGAGGGCATGAAAGCCCTCAAGGAAGTGCTTCAGGCTGAGGGGATGAATGAGGCTGCCGGCACTTTCATTGCCGACAGTTCCTTCTATACCAGGGACAACATCACCGCCTTCACCGGCAAATGGATCAGCCATGCACAGGAGAGCCTGAAGGAGGTGAAGCGGTACCTGGTGATGGATGACCTTCCCTTCGTTGATTCACAGGCACAAGGGTACAGGACATATGGGCTGGACTCTTCCTATGGTGAGGTTGCCCAACGATGGGTCCTTGTAGCCAGCGAGCAGATGTACAAGAGGCAGGAAAAGACCCTGCAAAGGCAACAGGAGACACATCTAAAGAAAGCCAGTGCAGAGGTTTACCACCTTCAGGCAGAAACATTCAAGTGCGAGCCTGACGCTTTGGCTGCTGCCGCCTCCCTCATAGCCAAGTGGCCTTTGCTGAAGGCCTCCGAACCTGAGGTCAGTTCCAAGACGGTCAACAAGCCGGGCAAAAGGGGACGACCCAAGGCAGGGGAAGGGATAGAGGTATTCTCTGTCAGCCTGGCATTTGAAAAGGATCCATTTGCCTTTGCCGATGCCTGCAAGGAGATAGGGAAGTTCATGCTTGCCACCAATGACCTTACCCTGAGCGATGGGGAGATACTGAAAGCATACAAGGAACAGCAAACGGTCGAACGGGGCTTCAGGTTCCTCAAGAACGGAGATTTCCAGCTCACGCCTGTCTTCCTCAAGTCACCCAGGCGCATACAGGCCCTGAGCTTCGTCATGTGCCTGTCGCTCATGGTGTACGCAATCATCGAGAACCAGCTGAGGACCTCCCTTGCCAAGGCAAACGAGACCATCCGCATCCAGGACAATGGACCTGCCGACTACAAGAACAATGCCAAGCCCACCCTGATGAAGATCTTTGCAATGTTCGACCACCTGGGCACGACATCCATCATCATGCCTGGGGGAGAGCATCTGCTGATACAGACTACTCTTCCTCCTGAGGTAAGGAAAGTCCTGTACTATCTCGGATC
>RZYT01000116.1 GCA_009930195.1 Spirochaetia bacterium
ATGCAGATGCATGCACTCCTCCGTGTACGTTCTCTTACTCACCAAGCAGCTTGGCGACTTCCTCACTACCGGTCCTGATGGCACGGGTAATGGCATAATCCTTCTCGTAGTTGACCGTGATGAACCGATCGTTCTCAGGCCAGGTTTCCTTCATCAGCGTGCCAGCCCAGTTGTAGCTGAGGAAAGCATCGCGAATCTTGGCTTGCAAGTCAGGATTGATGCGATAGTTCACACCCCAAGCGGTGGGTGGGAAGGTTTGGGACTCGAAAATCAGGGTCATCCACTCTGCCGGATCGGGAACGCGATTTCCTGCAACCATGCGCTGAAGCACCGTATCGGCGATAGCACCGGCATCGTAGTCTCCATTGAATACACCGGCGATCGAGTTGTCATGCTTGCCGGAGAAGGCTACCTGATAGTCTTTGGTGGGCAGCATCTTGAACTGATCATAGAGAATGGCGCGGGGTGCACTGTAGCCGGAGTTTGAACTCTCGGAAACAAATGCGATGGTCTTGCCTCTCAAATCGTCAATCGTCTTGATCCCCGAATCCTTGTGGGCAATGATTGCCATCTTGTATCCAGTCATTCCTGTCTCTGCGCCCATGATGACCATAGGAACAAATCCTCCGGTGTTGACTGCATCCTGTACCGTGCCGGCTGCGAACCCGGAGACATGGAGCCTTCCGGCACGCATGGCTTCGATCTGGGTTGCATAGCTGGTTACCGCAAACCAGCGGACCTTCTTGCCTGTCTTGGCTTCCAGATGTTTCTGGAAGTCCACGAAGACTTCCTCATAGACGGCAGGATCTTCTACCGGTGCATAGGCAAAAACCAAGGTATCAGGGTCGAGCCACTGCTGCGAATCAGCAGGAGCATCGGCGACCATATCGCCATCCTTGTCCACATACATCGGATCAAGTTCGCCGTAGCGTACCTGCTCCACCACCTGTTCCTGTGTGCCCTGGGCGAAAGCAAAACTCGCCACGAGGCAAAGAACCAAAACCAATGCTACACTTCTTCTCATCGTTCTCTCCTTTTGTTCGATGGTATCAATGTACCGTTGCATCCTTATGAAATGGATTTGCGAACCTTCGCAGAAACCCATTCAGCTACCACAACCGTCAGGAAGATGACGATCAAAATCGACATCACCTGATCCCAAGCGAGACGATTGATCGCAGAGTTCAGCAGCATGCCGATGCCACCTCCACCCACGATGCCGATGATCGTCGACTCCCTGATGTTATTCTCCCACCGATAGACTGAAGTCCCGACAAAGGACGGCATCAGCTGGGGCAGGTAGCCATAGACGAAAATCTGGGCTCTTGAAGCCCCGGTTGCCGTTATGGCCTCAATGGGCTCGGTATTGATCTCTTCGATTGCCTCATACATGAGCTTGCTGATCATACCCAGCGAGCGGATCGCAATTGCGATGATACTTGCCAACAAGCCCGGGCCTACTATCTGCACGATGAGCAAAGCCCAAATCATGCTGTTGACCGAACGCGATGCGACGATGATGGTCAACACCACCATGCGTACCGCACTGTTGGGTGTAGTATTCTTGGCTGCCAGGATGGCCAGAGCAAAGGAGATGACCACCGCGATGCCGGTACCGAAAACCGAAATCGTAATGGTATCCCACAAAGCAGGAGCTACCCTTCCGAAGTATTTCACATCGGGTGGAAACATACGGCTGATAAAGTCACGAATCTGTATCGGTGCATCCGAGACAAACTCCCACATCGTCTGCTTGCTGATATATGAAGCAGAGATGAGAAATATAACCACAATGGACAGTACAACCAAGAACTGCGTTCTCTGCTGGGATGGTGTCTTGCGCTTCCATGAAAGAGAATTGCCTTTGGTAATGATGGGCATCAGACTATCCTCCTTCGGATTGCACTCGAACCGTACTCGGTCACCAGAACCATGATGATGATCACCAGCAGGATCGCTCCTGCGGTGTGGTAGTCGTATCGTCCCATGGCGGTATCGAGGACCGCACCGATGCCACCAGCGCCGACGATACCGATGACCGTCGATTGCCTGAAGCTGATGTCAGCACGATAGATGGAAAGCCCGATGAACCGGGTGGAAACCTGCGGCCAGACTGCATAGACCACCGTCTTCAGCCAAGAAGCACCGGTAGCTCGGATAGCCTCCAGCTGCTCCTCTTGGATGTTCTCGATATCCTCTGCAAGGAGCTTACCGATGAACCCCACTCCGTTGACCATCAGGGTAAGCACCCCGGCAAGCGGACCATAGCCGAACATGATGACAAAGATGATACCCAGGATGACCACATGCAGGCTTCTGATCAGCATCAGAAAGACCCTGCAGATCAGATACACCCACTTGGGAACAATGTTTCGGGAAGCACCCAAGGCGATGGGCACCGCAAGGATCATGGCAAAGGCTGATGAGGCCAACGTCATGGCCACACTCTCCAAAATGCCTTCGACAATATACTTGCCCCGTGATTGGAAGTCGGGCTGGAAGAACCCTGAAAAGAGCAAGCCCACACGTGACAGTCCACGGCTTACCCGGTCTGCATTCACTTCAACTCCGGTTCCTGCCAGATACAAATAGGCAAGCACCAACACCAAGATGCCATAGCGGATCAGAGGGTTCTCAATCTTTCGTTTCTTTCTCCAGGTAGTTCGCACCTCTTGCATGCTCACTCCCCCATGGAGAAGATGTCGGCCTCGTCGTCCTCATCTTCCTTCTTTTTCTTCTTGATATTCCAATCCTCTTCCCCATAAATGGTGTTCAGGACAGATACATCCAATTCTGCACTCTTTCCCTCAAAGACAATCTTTCCGTCCTGCAACCCCACGATGCGCTGGGCAAACTGCTTCGCCAGCACCACATCATGGATGTTGATGATGCATTGGAGATTTCGCTCCTGCACCAGTTCCACAATCAGGCGCATCACTTGGCGACTGGTCTTTGGGTCGAGACTGGCCGTAGGTTCATCCACCAACAGCAAGTCAGGATTCTGGATAAGAGCCCGGGCAATACCCACACGCTGGCGTTGACCACCGGAGAGTTGGTCTGCTCTATTGTCAACAAAGTCAGAAAGCCCTACCCGCTCAAGCAGGGTATAGGCTTGAGCCACTACATCCTGGGGGAAACGCCGCAGGGTGCTTGCCCAGAACCCCACATAGCCGAGCTGGCCGGAGAGCACATTCTCCATGACGGTGAGGCGGTCAACCAAGGCATACTCCTGGAAGATCATCCCAATTTTCCGCCTTCTCAAGCGAAGTTCCTTCTTCCCCAGTTCGCACACATTGGTCCCATTGATCAGAATCGTCCCTGAGGTGGGTTCCACCAAGCGGTTGATGCACCTGATCAAGGTACTCTTTCCAGCCCCTGAGGGACCGATGAGTGCCATGACCGTATTCTCTTCCAAGGTGAGGGAAACGCTTTTGAGTGCTTCCTGCCCTGAAGGGTATCGCTTTACCAAATCCTTGATCTCAACCATCTTTGTCTCCCTCTATCCGTGATAGGAACCTACCGCATCCCGAGATGCAATTCCTTCAATAACGTTCACACATTCAGCGAGTATCGCACTATCAGATGCAACAACCGACCACCGGGCAATCCCTTCTTCGCTTTCGCTGGAGCGCTGGGAGATGCAAGCCCAAAGCTTGCTCTCCCCTGCCATCCCCAAGCGAAGCAGGGTTGACCCCAAAGGCTTGCCATCTGCCTGGGTCTTCACCACTTCATATCCTTGGGCCAGAAAGGCCTGTTCAACCTCGGAGAGAGCATGCAAGCGAAGCGAAGCAGACGGATACGTATAGCCCCACTCCCTCTTGCGTGCCACCCCTGTTTGCAAGGCCAGCAGATCAGAAAACCGATCAGTTTCCTCTCTCCACGTCTTTAAGAAAAGAAGGGTTATCAAGAGCGTACTCTCAATGGCAACCTCCCTTCCCTCATAGGAGAGGGAGAGGTAGTAGTGAGCACTCTCTTCGACCCCAGCAAGCAAACCACGTGAAGCCTGCTCCACGAGCAAGCCTTTGATCTTCGAATGCCCATTGGGTATAAGCGCAGGTTCTATGCCATAGCGGATAATCGAATTGACCAAGAGTGGATTTGCCTTCGGGTCGAAGCCAATGCTCACCCTTCCCTCACTCTTTGCCATGCCCTTCAGTATGGGGGCAAGAAAGGCCATCACCAAGGAGGGCTCCACAGCCTTCAAGCCTCGTGCAACAACATCCACACGATCACCATCACCGTCAAAGAGCAGGCAGAAGTCATAGTCAGGATGCTCAGCAAGATAGGAGAACGTAGAGGAGGTGCTTTGGGCAAGAATCGGGTTGGGAGGACCATTGGGGAAGGATCCGTCCGGCACCATGTTGCGAGCAACCACCTCCACTCCAGCTATCTGGAGGGCTCTGAGTATCTCTGGTGCGCTACTGCCATTGAGAAAATCCACAACAACCTTCATTCCTGCGAAAGAACTTGGCTCCACACCACTTCGACTGAGGCAGTCCTGGATATAACGCTCTTGCTCGGAAAGACAGATAAGCTGGCCTCTTTGGGAACCGCTCTCAAGCTTCCGTCCTTCCTCAAAATAGGTCCTGATTGCGCTCAAGCCACCTGCAGGTCCGATATGCTCCGCTATGGGTGTGCAGTATGGGCCCACCAACTTCTGGCCAGTGTAAGAGGCTGGATTGTGCGATGCCCCGATCATAAGGCCCATCACCCTGCCCAAGCAGGCGCAAGCGTAGTAAAATTGGCAGGTGGTGATGGGGTTAAGCTCGCTGTATACGGTGAATCCCAGATTGAGGAAGTGGTCGATGGCTTGGCTCTGCAGCGTATTGCCACTGAGCCGAGCATCCCGGCAAACAACAATTGCTTCCACGTGAAGCTGCTCTTTTGCATACACTGCCACCGCATCAAACAACTGCGTTGCCCGTTCCTTGCTGAGCAAGGAGGCATCGATGCGTATGTCATATGCATGAAAGAGACGATCTGCAAAAGAAGCACTGCTGGTTGACATAGTTCCCCTTATGTTGGGATTTTCCCGAGTGTTTCTTAAGTATCACCCGGAAATTGAAACGTGTCAATTTAAATTTTCAGCAGAATTAATCAAGCTTGTATGTAGCGTTCAGGCTCCTTGCAGTAGGTATCATACGCTTTCTGAAGTGCTTCTTTGATTGATACATCCTCGTACCAACACGCCCATACTGCACTGCCAAGCAGGTGCACAAACTTGTGGTCATGGAAGGGTGCATTGTCTTGCAAGGGAGTACGTTGGCCAAGAGCCTTCGTAAAACCGGTGGAGAGCATCTCCATCCAGGGGTACGTCTCGATCACCTCATAGTTGGTGAGCGTGGCTTTGGTGATGGGATTCCCTCCAAGCAGGGCAACAGCAGAGGCAACAGGCTCACTGGCAAGCCATGAGATGAATCGCAAGGCCTCCTCAGGATGCTGGCTGGCCTTGGTCACCCCCAGGCTGCCTCCCCCAAGCAAGGGTCGTGAACCTGGGATCATGCTGTAGCCGACTTTATCCGATACCTGGCTGTTCTTGCCGAAGAATTCGGAAGCAAAGTTGGAGAAGAGAATAGTCATGGCAGTAGTACCGTTGGCAAACTCCTCCGCAGCCTCCGACCACCACTCCAAGGGTTTCTTGATTGTCTTTCGTAGTGCAAGGATATCGGAGAACGCCTGCTCTGCTTCGCTCGTGAGCAAAAGCGGAAAACCGTCAGCAAAAAGCGAGGGAGCGTAGCTGAAATAGCGGGTCATGAACTCGGTTCCTGCTACAATGGGAGTCTTTCCCATGAGAAGCGTGGATCCATAGGGTACCGGCGAGTCAGGATTCATCGCTTGGCTGAAAAACGAAGCGATTCGGTTGTACTGGGCAAAGGTGGTGGGGACTTCCAGGCTCTCGTGATAGGCTTCTTGGTAGAGCCTTCTATAGACGGGTTTCTCAAAGAGATCCTTGCGATAGTAGAGCACCTGAAGGCTGGGAGAGATGGGAACTGCATAGCGTCTACCCTGTACGTGGGAGAAGGGACGCTCCACCCCGTCGAGCAAGTTGGCGAAGACAGTTTCAACACCATAGGCAATCTTATCCAGCGGCTTGAGCACTTTGGGGGCATCCCAAGAGAAGACGTCTGCACCGATGCGCAGGATGTCATATTCGGATGCGTTGTCTTCGCTTACCAATACTTCGTTGATCCGTTCATAGGAAGCGATCTCCACGCTGATGGAAACTCCGCTCTGCCTGCCGTACATCCGTGCAAAGTGCTCCATGGCGATGGAGTGGGGAGTATCGAGCAATAGCATGCGAAGCGAGCAGGCTGTCTTTTTGGGTTTCAACCAGGTACGAAAGCCGTTGTTTGCAAGGGTGAGTGTCTCAGTCTTCTGACTTTGCAGACCGGAGAGCAGTTGCTCCGCCGCCTTTCTCCCCAGATACCGGTAGTTGAGTTCGTACTTCTCAAACTCCTGTTCAGGGAGTGTGGTCAGAGGAGCCAGGGTGAGCAAGGCACTCTCAGTTTCCGGAAAGAAGCTTGTTTGGATGCTTCTGCACATACGAGCAAGCGCTAGGGAGGTGGTCACCACCACCTTTGCACCCTTTTCCTCATAGACAGCGAAGAGTTTGGATTTTCGGGAGAAGGTGTTGGTGCGTACGTGCTTTATGTGCCCTACCCTGGTTTCCAGTGCTTTGGAGAATTGCTCGTCTTGGCTTGCCTGCTCTTCGCTGACCAAAGTCAGGGAGTCTGTTCCGAGATGCTCTGCAATGGCATGGGCTGCATTTGTGTAATCGAATCCAAGATACGAGCCGCCTCCACTGCGCTCGACAAAGAGCACCTGATGAGGTTCATACCCATATGCCTGGTAGGTTGCCACCGCACGCTTTCCAAGGGTGGTATAGGTAGCGATGCCGATGGCCATGGAGGACTTGATGCGCTCGATGAGATTCCGTTCCTGTTCACTGTCATCTTCACTGTAGTAC
>RZYT01000474.1 GCA_009930195.1 Spirochaetia bacterium
CCCTGCAACTCGGTCATCAGGGAGTTGTAATCTGCATTGAGATGCAGAAATGCAGCATGATAGAGAAAGAATGCTGTAATGACCATGATGATGGCCAGTGTCAATTTGCTGTGCTTGCCGATGAGGCGCAGTAGATCGAATTTCATGTGTCTCCCTTACAGGCTTGACCACAGAGTATAGCATAGAGCGGGGCCAAGAAAAACCCACCTGGATGCCAAGTGGGTTGATTGTTTAGTCGTGATATCGCTTTCGGCTACTGGGCTTTTTGGGGAAGGAGCCTTTCTTGTTCTTGGGAGAGCTGTACTTCCCATGACTGCGGGCAGGCCGGTCTTCGAAGGCGGGTGCTACACGGTGGTAGTCCTCGTCCCCATAGGAGTCCCGACCATACGGCTGGAAGTCCTCCCGTTCCCTGCGACCTCTGAACGGTGCCGATCCCCGACGATCTTGCGAATAAGGACGCTCCTCATACCGCTCTCCGCGGGTTCTGCCGCTGAGATTCTTGCCGTTCGGATTGTCAGGCTTCGCCCTGGTGATGAGCGGCTTGCCTTCCGGGCTCTGGGCACTGAAGGTCTGCAGGATACGTTCGGCAACCTGCAGGGGTGCACTGACGAACGAAAAGTCATCGCGTACCGAAACATCCTGGATATCGCGATCCTCTGCTCCCACCTGTTCGATCAGGTAGTCGATCAGCATACGCTTGTCCAGTCCATCCTTCCTGCCGCGGGCAATGAAAAGACGGGTGATACCGCTCTCTTCACTGAACGAGCCTTCACTTCTGCGCTCATTGCGACCTTGGGAGATCTGCTGATACTTGGAGACGTCCAGCTCATCCTTGTAGAAGTGGTCGAGCAAGGCTGAGACCACGAGCTCGGGATCCTTTCCTTCCAACAGCTGCTCAGCAATCGGCAGGAAGGGGCTGTCCTCTCCGGTTTTCTCTTCAAGTGCGGTAAGCTGGCTGAGAATCCTGGCCCGCTTGATCTTGATGATCTGGCTGGCCTCAGGCACCGACTCGCGTCGGATATCAGTCTTGGAAACTTTCTTGATGAAGGAGAAGCGCTTGAATTCGCGCGGTGCAACAAAGGTGATGGCCACGCCGGTCTTGCCTGCACGTCCGGTTCTTCCTACCCGGTGGATGTAAGCATCCGGATCCTCGGGAAGGGAGAAGTTGATGACATGGGTAAGATCGGAGATATCGATGCCACGGGCAGCTACGTCCGTAGCCACGATGATGCTGATCGACCGTTCGCGCATCTTGTGCAGGATGAGCTCACGCTGCTTCTGGGAAAGGTCTCCATGAAGCGGTTCTGCATCGTAGCCGCGGTCCATGAGCTTGCGCCCGATTTCGTCACACTGGACCTTGGTTCGGCAGAACACGATGCCATAGAAGCTCTCCTCCATATCGATGATACGGGTAAG
>RZYT01000475.1 GCA_009930195.1 Spirochaetia bacterium
TAAGGAGGAAATGATGGAAACCAAGGAGATGCGCGCAGTCTACTGCGACTCCCTTATCGAGCTTGCACAATCGGATGAGAGGATCATGGTGGTCGAAGCCGATCTGATGCGGGCCAGCGGAACGATGGCCTTCAAGCAACAGTTCCCCGACCGTGCGGTCGATGTAGGGGTTGCCGAGGCGAATCTGGTGGGGGTGAGCTCAGGGCTCAGCGCCGGAGGGAAGATTCCCTTTGCCGCAACCTTTGGGTGCTTTGCATCACGCAGGGCGTTTGACCAGTTCTTCCTCTCGGCAAACTATGCCACATTGAATGTCAAACTGGTGGGAACAGATCCCGGCATCAGTGCAGCATTCAACGGGGGAACGCACATGCCTTTCGAAGACATCGGTCTGATGCGCATGATACCGGGCCTGACCATCGTCGAGCCGTCCGACCCCGTCAGCCTCAAGGCACTGACCAAAGCAGCGGCACAGATTGAAGGATGCGTGTACATGCGCCTGCACCGAAAGGCAGTCGCTGCGCTGTACGAAGAGGGTGAACCATTCACCCTGGGCAAAGGCAAAGTGCTTGCCGACGGAAGCGACGTCACCATCATAGCCCTGGGGGCCATCCTGGTTCCCGAGGCCCTCAAGGCACGACAGTTGCTCACGCAGCAAGGGTATGAGGCTGCAGTAATCGACATGCATACCGTCAAACCCTTGGATGAGGAGCTCATCCTCTCCTATGCCAGGAAAACAGGGTGCATTGTGACGGCTGAGAATCACCAAACCTCAGGGGGGCTGGGAGGTGCGGTTGCGCACTTGCTGTCACAAACCCATCCCACCCCGATGGCGATGGTGGGAATCCACGATGAATTCGGTCAGGTAGGCACACAAGCCTGGCTTGCTCAGCACTACCGTCTCACAGCAGAAGAAATTTCACGCAAGGCTCTTGCACTGATCAAGGGCAGGAAGGAGTGACGTATGACCATAGCAATTGCAAGCGACCTCAGCGGCTTTCCCCTCAAGAAGGAGTTGGTCGAGCATCTGAAAGAGAGCGGTTACACCGTCCTTGATTTCGGCATCGAAAACGAGAACGCTCCCCAGCCCTACTTCATCCAGGCCCCCAAGGTAGCCAAGGCGATCCAGGAGGGAAAAGCGGAGAAAGGGATTTTGGTCTGCGGGACCGGACAAGGAATGGCCATTGTGGCAAACAAGCACAAAGGCATCTACGCTTGTGTGGTGGATGACATTTTCAGTGCAGAGCGATCGAAGATCGTCAATAATGCCAATGTCATCACGCTCGGTGGTTGGATCACAGCCCCCTTTGCGGGGAAGCAGATCGTCGATGCATGGCTTGCCATGAGTTTTACCCAGAAGATGGAGTTCAAGAAAGACTTCCTGACCAATGCCTTCGCCCAGGTCCAGGCCATCGAGG
>RZYT01000476.1 GCA_009930195.1 Spirochaetia bacterium
TTGTGTGTGGTTTGTGTGCACAAATCCTCTTTGTGAAGATGACAAGAAGGTTACAAAGACAATATCTTTTGGTTTGTCAACAACATTGCCGTACATAACCGATTTTAGTATCATATAAGTATGATATACCTTTTTGCCTCTGACATCCATGGAAGTGCATATGCAATGCATACGCTCCTGAATATCTTCGAAACGACCAGAGCCTCCAAGCTTATACTGCTCGGGGACCTGCTTTATCACGGCCCTCGCAATGACCTTCCTCAAGAGTATAACCCAAAAGAAACGTGTAGGCTACAAAATAGTGTCAAAGAATCGTTAATTTGTGTGAAAGGCAACTGTGAGGCCGAGGTAGACCAGATGGTACTTGAATTTCCCGTACTCTCTGACAGCGCAACAATGTATCTTGAGCGCTTTGGGGGAAGAATGATCTACCTTCACCATGGGCATAAGAGCCTTCCTCCCCTTCCCTCCGGTACGATTGTCATCAGCGGGCATACCCACATCCCGGTGGCCGAGGAGAAGGATGGCCTGGTCTTCATCAACCCAGGATCGGTTGCCATCCCCAAGGGAGGTTTTCCTCCTTCCTATTGTATCTTGGAAGGAACGACCTTCTCCATCAAGGACTTTGAGGGGAATGTGATCAAGAGCCTCACCATCTGAGGTTCACCACCACCTGTCCTTCACGTTGCTCAATCGTAGCAGTTCCCTTATGGAGCAGCATCACCTGATTGACAATAGGAAGCCCTAGCCCACTTCCAGGAGTGCTTCGCCCACTGTCGCCTCGGCTCCAGGGCTCGAAGAAGTCCACTCCCTCTGCGAGGGTGCCTTGGTTGGTGAACGTCATGGTGTTTTTCCCTATCGCCCATCCTACAGATTCTTCACTTGCTTTCAATCCATTCGCCAAGAGCTCTCGGCACGCAAGAGCAAGCAACTTCTGGTCACCGACCAGATCAGCCTTTGCGGCATCAAGGTAGATGCGCTCGCCTTGTTCAGGGGAGAAGTGTTGGAGAACCTGATCCAGCAAGGATGCAGTGTCTATGGTTTTGCTTGTGGCCTTTGCCTCCGGGCTCTGCAAATTGGCATAGAGCACCACTGCAGCAATCCTGTCAGAGAGCGCAGCATGTTCTTTTTGCAGGGAAGCAATCGTCTGGTTGTTCATCGGGAACACCCCGTCTGCCATGCCATCGAGCAGAAGCTTCATCGACGTTACCGGAGTATTGAGATCGTGGCTGATGGACTGCAACCAAGCCTGCCGGCTTTTCTTGTGCATCAGCAAATGCTCATCCAGCATCTGGATTGATGCATTGATCACCCTCTGCTCATCGATCTTGGTAGGAGGCAGCTCCACACCATTCTCACCACGACTGAGAATGGTAAGTGCCTTCTCGATACCCTGGGTATAGCGCTGGCTTC
>RZYT01000008.1 GCA_009930195.1 Spirochaetia bacterium
TGGTGGTGAAACTCTCTGAATACAAAAAAACCACCCGTATCATTCTTGGTGAGTTAATTGATAAAACATTATAATAGAAAGAATACTGCCGAAAGCGGGGCTTGAACCCGCACGCCCTTGCGAGCAAGGGATTTTAAGTCCCTTGTGTCTACCAATTCCACCATTTCGGCTGTTGTTTATCGTTCTTCTGTTTCCACCGTACGCGGTAATACCGCTGCATCGGTCTTGATGGGGATGAGACGCTTGATGAAGGGTTGCACCCCAACATAGGTCTTCTGGAACTCGTCCTCACTCTCTTTGAGTGCAGCTTGCCAAGCAGCGCCAAAGCCAGGGCTGTTGATCGTCAGTCTGTCGACGGCAAGCTGGTACACATGCAATCGGGCGACTTCCTTTCTTCCCGGTTTCTGGGAGTAGGTGCTGAGGCTGATCCTGAGATTCTCATTCTGCTTTTTCAGATCCTCATTCTGTTCCTTGAGCTTGGAGAGACCTTCGCTTTCCAGGTCCATGCGATCGGTCAGCATCCGCTTCAGCCGTTCGGACTCCTGTTTGACAGCAAGCATTTCCTTATGGCGTTTGACGGACATGATTACCACGAGCACGATGGCCAATACGACACCGACTCCAAGTCCAATCAGAAAGTTTTGCATGCGAATCTCCTCTTCACAGCCAAAAAATACTGTAAGCAGGTGCTTTTGTCAAAGGTTATCACCGGTTGTGCGCATTTATCGGCATTTTCGTACGCTTCCTGGCAGTATGTACACTTGATTGTCTCATAACCCCGAACGGGAAAATTTATAAGAAATACTGAGAGTATTGCCTTGCTATTCCCGAACGGGAAAGTAAGATGTTGTCATGAGTAGGATGGAAACAAGCAGTGATATCGGAAAGCTCGTGTGCTCAAAGAGAAAGGAACTCGGACTCACCCAAAAGGAAGCAGCTGGGCTTTGCGGGGTAGGTGTGCGTTTCTGGTCTGAATTGGAACGAGGGAAGAGCTCTCTTCATCTGGGAAAGGTCCTCTTGGTACTTACGCGTTTGGGTCTGGAAATACAGGTGGAGGGACGAGTATGACACTGGTTGTGTCCCAGAACAATCGAAGGGTAGGCCTTCTGGTCGGTACAGCCGATCGGGGCGTGGTCTTCTTGTATGATCCTCACTATCTTGCCGATCCCAACGCAAGGGCAATTTCTCACTCTCTCCCACTCCAGGAGCAAGAATTCTCCTCCAAGCAGTGTCTGCCTTTTTTCTCAGGCCTCCTTCCTGATGGGGAGATGAGACGCAGAATCAGTGAATACCTCCATCTTGCTGAATCAAGCACCTTGAGGTTGCTTGAAGCTTTGGGAAGGGAGTGTGCCGGCTCGCTGGTCTTGCAGGATGAAGTGGATCCAGAACCCAACTATTCCGTACAGGGAACATACAGAAAAGTGGAGGAGGATAAGCTTGCAGAAATGATTCGGCACATGGATGTTCGGCCGTTGCTTCTTGGTGCAAAAGGTCTTTCCCTCGCTGGAGCCCAACAAAAGATAGCGCTTGCCCGATTTTCCGGTGATTGGCATGTACCCTTGGATGGGGCTGCCTCAAGTCATATCCTCAAGCCTTCAAAGGCTCCTTTCCAGGATTTGGCTGTGAATGAATACCTCTGCATGCAGTTGGCAAAGATGTGTGCACTCCCTGTTGCAGATACAGAGCTTGTGATGGTGGAGGACATCCCGGTCTTTGTCACCGAGCGGTATGATCGAAGGAGGGTGAGCGAACATCCCCCGGTGATCGAGCGTATGCATCAGGAGGATGCTTGCCAAGCGCTTGGCATCATGCCTGACCGGAAGTATGAGGAAGACGGTGGCCCTGGCTTGGGGCAACTTGCATCCTTGGTGCAAAAGCTCTCTGCGACTCCCATCCTTGGGTTGCAGAAACTGTTGCATCTGGCCATCTTCAACTTCCTTATCGGCAATTGTGACGCCCACGCGAAGAATATCTCGTTTGTGTATGATGGGGAGAACCCCTCTGGAACACTAGCCCCTTTTTATGACCTTGTGAGTACCCGTTGCTATGCACAGCTTTCTCCAAAGCTTTCCATGAGAATAGGGGGCGAGTATCGTATCGATTCCATTCGAAAGGAACACTTCCTGAAGCTTGCCCAGGAGCTTGGGGTAGGCAAGCGGTATATGCTTTCCCTGTTGGAAGAGATGTCCGAGCACGTGAGGCAGGGATTTGAAGTGCTTGCGGATTCTCCTGATGCAGGACGCTGGGGACCCTTGCTCTCCCTGTTGAGGCAACAGACCGAAGGACGGATGCAGCAGATTCGGTTCTGAGTACAGACAAAACAGGCTGGCAAATTTGCCAGCCTGCCCTTTCGAGTGAGTTCCGTTATTTCTCGAACCGTTTGATCACAGCTTCCTTGCTGTTCTCGATCGCCTCGGGGATCGAAACCTTGCCGGTGAATACCGCCATATCCTTGAAACCGCTTCCGGTGAACAGGACGCATACATCGACATCGGATCCGAAGCGCTCTGCAAGCATCGTATGGTCTGCTTTCAGTGCTGCCCATGCGCAGGCGGCGGCAGGCTCTACGAAGATGCCAGCTTCCTTTGCAAGCTCAAGCTGAGCTTCAAGGATCTCGCTGTCGTCAACCTCGGTTGCCCATCCTTCGCTCTCATGGATGTACCGGACAGCCATTCTGCCGTTGGCAGGGCTTTCGACACTGATTGAGTCGGCACGGGTCGTGGCCTTTTCAAGGTTGGAGAAATCCCCAGTCTTCCATGCGCGGCTGATTGCATTGCTCTGTTTGCTCTGTGCACATACGATATGGGGAATCTTGTCGATGAGTCCTGCCATCTTCAGGTCATAGAAGCCCTTGTAGACTCCGGCGTAGATGCATCCATCACCCACCGAGACATAGACAACATCAGGAACCTTGCGGCCCAACTGCTCGAACAACTCGATGGAGATGCTCTTCTTTCCTTCAATGGTCATCGGATTGTACGCAGTATTGCGGTTGATACCGCCGAACTGCTTGGTATAGGCGATGGAGAGTGCAAATGCGTCGTCATAAGAGCCTTTGACCGGAACGACGGTAGCCCCATAGAGCACACTCTGCATCAGCTTGTTCACCGGTGCGGTGGCCGGGACGAAGAGGATGATCTCCAGGCCGTAGGCGGCACCGGCACAGCTCATGGCTGCCCCCGCATTGCCCGTGGATGCAAGAGCGATACGATTCTGCTTGTGGGCAATCGCCTGGGCAGCGATCAACTGGCTTGCACGGTCCTTGAAGGAGCCGGAGGGCAGGGCGCTGTCCAATTTGCAGGAGATGTTCTTCAGCCCATACTTCTCTGCAAGCCGCTTGGGTCTGGCTATCGGGGTTCCTCCCACCGGATAGACATCCTTGTCAGGAACCTGATAGGGGAAGAAGTCGTACATGGTGACATGTTCCTGTTCCTTCAGCTTGGCAAGATCTTCCTCGTTGAGTTTGACGATGACATTTCCCAGTGGGAAAGCAGTCCCGTCATTTTTCTGTGCACAACTGGGGCACTGGTAAAACACTTCATCAGTCTCATACACCTGATGGCAATCGCAACACTCGTAAATAAACCTCATACTTCCTCCGATTCAAAGAAAATGCCGGACCCAAGGCCCGGCATTTGCATTCTCAGTTGGCTTATTTTGCCAGAACTTCCTTGTTGAACGCTTCAATCATAGCATCGATTTGTTCAGCGTAGGCAGGAATCTGCTTCCAATAGTTCTTGTCATACCACTGGGCGTTGATCTCTTCGTACGTCTTGCCCTGCTGCTCAACCCAAGTGTAGTACTTGAGGTTGTGCACCCTGAGTCGTTCATAGTAGGAGAGCTCAAGAGCTCCATCAATGGTCTGGTGGTGGAAGCAACCGGCGAGAGCGCGCACTGCTGCGTACTCGTCGAAAGCGCCCTGGATCTCAGTCTGCTCTTTCAGGCGGGATGTGTACATCTCTGAACTGTCGGTCAGGACAGTGAGCACCACATCATCCTCACTCAGCTCATAGTACTTCGCCATCTTGATGGCTGCAAGCACGTTGCCGATACCGCTGATGCCGTACAGGGGAAGGGTAGCGATGGCTTCATCACTAACGCCCATCTTCTTCAGGTACTCGATGCCGGCAGGTTCATTGAAGAGACGGTAGATGTCCATGCAGTCCTGGTCGTCAACAGCAATGACCATATCGGTATTCCGTACGTTGTGTACCCAGGGCACATGCTTGTCGCCGATGCCTTCAATGCGGTGTCCGCCGAAACCGTTGCGCAGCAAGGTGGGGCACTGCAGAGCTTCGGCAGCGCCGATCTTGATCTGTGGGAAGTGTTCCTTCAGCGCATCACCAGCAGCGAGTGTTCCACCCGAACCGGTTGCGGAGACATAGCCACACACGTTCTCGGCTGCGACTTGCTCATCCTTGAGGATTTCGAGCAGAGCTGCACCGGTTACCGTGTAATGCCACAGGTAGTTGCCGAACTGGTCGAACTGGTTGAAGATGACAATGTGCTGACCGCGCTCTGCATCGAGCTCATGGCACTTGTCAAAGATTTCCTTGACGTTTGATTCGCAACCGGGGGTGGCGATGACTTCGCCTGCGACGGTCTTCAGCCAGTTGAAGCGCTCCTGGCTCATCTCCTCGGGAAGGATGGCGATGGACTGGCAGCCAAGCAGTGAGGAGTTGTATGCACCACCACGGCAGTAGTTGCCGGTGGAGGGCCACACAGCCTGCTGGTTCACTGAGTCAAAGTTGCCGGAAACCAGAGCCGGAGCAAGACAACCATAGGTTGCGCCTACCTTATGGGCACCGGTGGGGAACCACTTGCCGACCAGACACAGGATCCTTGCCTTGATGCCGGTAAGTTCACGGGGAACCTCAACATAGTTGACACCACCAAAGGTGCCGCCCTGCTTGGTGGGCTCGTTCTTCCAGGTAATCCTGAAAAGATTGACGGGATCGACATCCCACAGCCCTACGTGGCTGAGCTTTTCCTTGATATCATCAGGTACGGTAGAAGGATCCACCATCTGCTTGAAAGTAGGAAGCAGGATTCCCTTTTCCTTACAGCGTTGGATGTTCTTTGCGCGCACTTCCTCATTGACATTCAGATTGATCAACATGTCTATTTCCTCCGTGGTGATACTGTGTTGCTTTTTCAGATTAGTCAAGTATACCGTAAAGAAGTAAAATGTAAAGCGATAATTCGTGAAAGTTGAATTTTTAGAAAATAATTTGCGTTAAGTAGTAGTATAATACAATTAATTTATCGGAAAGTACGTTTTGTGAATGAAAGCATTCTTGCATTCGGTCTGGAGAATGCGCCTGTAGACCAATGCAATTTGTTGCGAAATGTTGCATTTTTTATTGACTTCTCTTCAATCTGCATTAGAATGAATATGGTCGGGCCTCCGCCCGGCGACACCTTTTGAAGGAGTGAGTATGGGAGACATCATGCGCCCAGTTCCCTTCTCGGAACTTATCAGTCGTATCGTCGGTGAATACCGTAACCATCATGCAATTTTCGGCATCGCCGAAGAACAGTTCTACCAGGACGCAGGCAAGCACAGCCTCAGCGTTTTCAACCAAAGTTGCTCAACACCCGTGGGACCGGCAGCCGGCCCCCATACCCAGTTGGCACAGAACATCATTGCCAGCTATCTCGTCGGAGGCAGGTTCATCGAACTGAAGACTGTCCAGGTCATGGATACTCTGGAGATCGAGAAGCCCTGCATCGATGCCCGTGACGAGGCATACAACGTAGAGTGGTCCACCGAGTTCACCCTTCCCAAGGCTTGGGATGAGTATGCCAAGGCTTGGATCATCCTGCACGTGCTCGAGGCAGCAATGCACAAGGGCAAGTTTGAGAAGCCTTCCTTTATCTTCAATATGTCTGTCGGGTACAACCTCGAAGGCATCAAGACAGCGAAGATGCAGCAGTACATCGATTCCATGATTGATGCACGCAAGGATGAGCGGTTCAACGAGTATCTCAAGGAACTTGAGGCAATGCTCGACGAAGGGCTCTTCGAAGGTACTCCCTGGGAAGGCCTCGAGAAGAAGCTGAAGGGCATCAGCACCAAGATCAGTGCAAACATCAGCCCTTCGACCACCTTGAGCACCATGCATGGCTGTCCTCCGAAAGAGATCGAGGCCATCTGTACGTACATGCTTACCGAAAAGAAGGTCGATACATTCGTCAAGCTCAATCCCACCCTGCTCGGCTTCGATGCAGTGCGCAAGATCCTTGATGACCTCGGTTTCGATTACATCACCCTTACCCGTGAGAACTTTGAGCATGACCTGCAGTATACGGATGCCATTGCCATGCTTCACCGCCTGGTGGACCTTGCCAAGAAAGAGGGCAGGGGCTTCGGCGTCAAGCTCACCAATACCTTGGGCTCGGTGAATGACCAGGGCGTGCTTCCCGGCAACGAGATGTACATGTCCGGTCGTTCCCTGCTTCCCATCTCCACGACGGTTGCAACCCTTCTGAGCAAGGAGTTTGGCGGAAAGCTTCCCATCTCCTACAGTGGTGGCGCTACCGCATTCACCGTCAAGGACCTCTTTGAAAGCGGCATCCGCCCCATCACCTTGGCCACCGACATGCTCAAGCCCGGTGGGTACACCCGCCTCAAGCAGATGGTGGAAATCCTGAACACCAGCAAGGCCTGGTCGATGGACGGCATCGATGTAAAGAAGGTTGAGAAGCTCTCCGAGACTTCACGCACCACCGACTTTGAGGTGACCGGCAAGGAGTTCCGTGGGGAAGATACGATCAAGATCGGGGAAAAACTTCCGCTCTTCGATTGTTATGTCGCCCCCTGCCAGGTAGCTTGTCCGATTCATCAGGATGTTCCTGAGTACGTACAGCTGGTCGGCCAGGGTCGCTATGGTGAAGCTCTCGCCCTCATTTATGACAAGAACGCCCTTCCTGCCATCACCGGCCACATCTGTGACCACCAGTGCCAGCTCCATTGCACCCGTATGGATTATGAGGGTGCCGTGCATATCCGTGACTTGAAGCGCATTGCCGTGGAGAACGGTTTTGATGAGTACAAGAGCATGTGGGAAGGTCCCACCGATAAGACGGATGTGAAAGCCGCTGTCATCGGTGCAGGTCCTGCAGGTCTGAGTGCTGCCTACTTCCTCGCCCGTGCAGGGTTCGACACTTCTGTCTTCGAGCGTGAGGAGAGTGCCGGTGGTGTGGTTCGCCATGTCATACCCGGTTTCCGTCTCCCGGTTGAGGCAATTGAGAGCGATGTTGAGTTCATCAAGGCACACGGCGTACAGTTCAACTTTGGGGTTGAGACCGAGAAGATGACCGTAGAAGCACTGCGCAATGCAGGCTATTCCTACATCTTCTATGCCATCGGCAGCGAAGTGGACAACGACATCCCCTTGGTGGGAGACCGCAGCAGGGTACGGCCCTCGCTCTCCTTCCTCGCTTCTTTCCGCAAGGATCCCTCCACACTTTCGCTGGGCAAGAACGTAGTGGTTGTCGGTGGTGGAAACACTGCAATGGACAGCGCCCGCGCAGCCCTGCGCATTCCCGGCGTAGAAAAGGTTTCTGTCATCTACCGCAGAACCGAGAACGAGATGCCTGCCGACCTTGAGGAGTACGGACTCGCAAGGAAGGAGCACATTGACTTCATCTTCCTGGCCAATCCTGAACGCTTTGACGGCAATGTCCTTACCGTGCGCAAGATGGCCCTTGGTGAAAAGGATTCCAGTGGCAGAAGACGCCCCGTTGCAACCGACGAGACCTTCACCCTTGAGGCAGACACCATGATCACCGCCATCGGTGAGCATGCAGATACCGAGAAGCTCACCTGGTACGGCGTACCGGTGAATGAGAAGGGCTGGCCCATCTCCAACGAAGAGACCAAGGAATCGAAGATGGAGAATGTGTACGTCATCGGTGATGCCCAGAGCGGGCCTTCCACCGTCGTACGCTGTATCGCCAGCGCAAGAAGTGCAGTGGAAGCAGCCATCGACAAGGTTCTCGGTCCTGAAGAGGACGAGGAAGAAGGGTGTGGTTGCGGTCATGACCATGACGAGGATCACGAATGCACCTGTGAAGATGGTTGTGACTGTGATGATGACGATGATGAGGAGATGACGGACGAGGAACGTGTCGAGCTGGAGAAAGACGAGAACGAATTCTTCGCTGAAGTGGCTGACAAGAAGCGTATGATTCTTCCCTCAAAGAAATTTGGGGACAAGGAATTCGCTGCAACTGAAGCTGCACGCTGTCTTGAATGTTCCTACCTGTGCAACAAGTGTGTCGATGTATGCCCGAACCGGGCAAACGTTGCCATTGATGTACGCAATACCGGCGTTTTTTCCGATCCTTTCCAGATTCTTCACCTTGATGCCTACTGCAACGAATGCGGCAACTGTGAGACCTTCTGTCCCTATGATGGTGGTCCGTACCGCAAGAAGTTCACCTTGTTCAGCCTCAAGGAAGACTTTGAGAACTCCGAGAACAGCGGCTTCTATGCAGAGGGTGAGGACATCCTGATCCGTCTTGACGGCAAGATCTACAACTGCTCGATGGATGCTGATGGAATCCTGACCGGGGATGAGGAAGGAGTCACCGACGAAGTGGCTGCTTTGATCGGGGAAGTGTATACCTCATACAGCTACCTGCTTGGGTACGTTGAAGCGTAAGGGAGAAAGCCATGGCTACTACAGTTATTACCCATGTACGGGTGATGCAGACCCAGATGCCGTTTTCCGTAGAGGAAGATGTCGATATTGTCATCACCGATGATGTCATCAAGGCAGTGGGCAAGGGAGCAGCTGAACAAGTCCAGGCCGACAAGGTGATTGACGGCCGGGGCAAGACAGTGATCCCGGGCAATGTCTGTGCACACCATCACTACTATTCCGGTCTTTCACGGGGCATGCTGATTTCAGCCGGCCCCCAGAATGACTTCATCCAGGTACTCAAGGAGTGGTGGTGGCGCCTGGATCGTGGGCTGGATGAGGAAGCTTGTTATTACAGCTCTCTCATCTGCTCGCTTGATGCAATCGCCAGCGGCACGACCACCTGCATTGACCATCATGCCAGCCCTGCCTACATCAAGGGCTCGCTCGATACCATTGCCAAGGGCATGGAAGAGATTGGGGTACGTGGCTCGACTTGCTATGAGGTCACCGACCGCAATGGTGGCATGAGCGAGGTTGAGGCCGGGGTGGAGGAGAACCTTCGCTTTGCGATGGCATCCAAGAGCCGGACGCTCGTCAAGGGAATGATCGGTGGGCATGCCCCCTTCACCATTCCCGATGAAGGTTTGCGCCTGATGTCCGAGGCAATGAAAGAGAGTGGGGCAGGCATGCACCTGCATGTGGCTGAGGACAAGTATGATGTGGTCCATAGCCATCACAAGTACCACCTCGACATCGTCGACCGGCTGGAGAAGTTCGGCCTCTTGACCGACAACTCGCTGTTGGTGCACGGCCTCTGGCTCAACGAGGCTGAGATCGAGAAGCTCAATGCCCACGATTGTTTCTTCGCCCACAATGGACGCAGCAACATGAACAACAATGTCGGGTACTGCCAGAATATCCAGAAGGTGAAGAATCTGGTCATCGGCACCGATGGGTGCGGTGGCAACATGTTCGAGGAGCTCAAGCTTGCCTTCTTCAAGCACAAGGACCAGGGTGGTTCCTGGTGGCCGAGCAACTATGTCTCAGCACTGAACCGCGGCAACCAGCTGGTGGAAAAGTACTTTGACGGAAAGTTCGGCAAGGTGGAAGCCGGCTACAAGGCCGACCTCACCATCTGCGACTACCATGCACCGACCCCGCTCGTAGCTGACAACGCCGCAAGTCATTTTGTCTGGGGTATGAGCAGCAATTGTGTGGAAAGTGTCATGGTCAACGGCAAACTGGTGATGGAAAACCACCAGTTCCCGGGACTTGATGTTGAGCGTATCTACGCTGAGGCGGCCAAGGTTGCCAAGCGCGTATGGGAAAAAGTGGACAAAATCGCTCCGTAACTACGGGCGATGACGATGCA
This sequence comes from Spirochaetia bacterium, assembly GCA_009930195.1. GTDB lineage: Bacteria > Spirochaetota > Spirochaetia > Sphaerochaetales > Sphaerochaetaceae > Sphaerochaeta. Next base: position 10,024 of record RZYT01000008.1, read on the forward strand.
TATGACCAGACGGTCAAAGGGGAATAGCAAGATGACAATTCAGGAACAGATCAGGGCCAAGGCCGCCGAGTACCGTGATTACACGGCTCTCAATCTCTCGAAAATGGTGCAGACCAAGAGCTACAGCTCCCAGGAAGAGGATGTCTGCCGCCTCATCGTCACCCTCTGCGAAGAGGCCGGATTTGATGAAGTGTACATTGATGGACTTGGTTCGGTGATCGGGCGTGTGGGCAACGGGCCCAAGAAGCTCGCATTCGATGCTCACATCGATACAGTGGAAGTCGGAAACCTCAAGAACTGGGATTTCGATCCGTTCAGTGGGGAGATCAAGGACGGCAAGGTTTTTGGACGCGGAACTTCCGACCAGAAGGGTGGTGCTGCATCCATGATCACCGCCGGACGCATTCTCAAGGAACTGGGCTACGGTGGTGAGTACACCGTGTACTTCACCTTCACCGTCATGGAAGAAGACTGCGACGGCATGTGCTGGAAGTACCTGATCGAGGAAGAGAACTTCCGCCCCGATCTGGTGGTTTCCACCGAGCCGACCAGCTGCCGCCTCTATCGTGGTCACCGCGGCCGCATGGAGATTCGCGTGATCCTCAAGGGCATCTCCTGCCACGGCAGTGCTCCCGAGCGCGGTGTCAGTGCAGCCTACAAGGCAGCAAAGGCAGCTCTCGCCATTGAGCAGCTGAACAAAGACCTGCAGCCGGATGAAGAGAAGTTCCTCGGAAAGGGAACCATCACTGTCAGCCAGATGGACGTCAAGGGCCCCAGCCAGTGTGCTGTCGCCGACTATGCCATGATTTACTGTGACCGCCGCCTGACCTGGGGTGAGGATGCAGATCTGGCCATCAGCCAGGTTCGTGAGTACATCTCCAAGGCAACCGGTGACGATCCCGATTCCATCGTGGTCGAGATGCCCAACTACGAGAAGATCGGCTGGACCAAGAAGCCCTACTCGCAGGAACTCTACTTCCCCACCTGGAAGATCGATGCCGATCATCCGTTGGTAGAAGCTGGTGTTGCCGGTCATGAGGCTCTGTTTGGCAAGAAGCCGGTAGTCGACAAGTGGACCTTCTCCACCAACCTGGTGGCAACCACCGGCAGGCACAAGATTCCCGCAATCGGGTTCGGCCCTGGCGATGAAGCCCAGGCACACGCACCGAACGAGATCAACCGTGTCGATGACCTGGAGATCTGCGCTGCATTCTACGCCATGCTTCCGTACTCGTTGGAGAAGTAAGCCAACCGGTACAAAGCTTTGCTTGGATATGCTACACTACAGCCACAGGGCTTTCGCCTTGTGGCTGTTTAAGGCTTCCCTTCCTTTATGTATGCAAATACATAATGGATGGGATGTGTGGGATACAGGCTGGGAAAGGGGCTCTTCCCTGTACATCCACACCACGAACGAAGACACCAAGGCAATGACGGCGACCCCCTTTCGCCTCTGCCTTCCTTGCGGAACAGCCCGCATGCCGTACCCATGTATTGCAGGACAGCTGCTGAGCAGCCATCATTTTTGAAGACACTTTGCATCCTGCAGAATAAGGAGATATGAAGGCATGAGTTCCTCGCTTCTCTTACAGAACATATACTGCCTCCAACCGACATTCGACGGGCCCCAATACCATGGTGCCGACCTTCTGATCGTCGGAAACAAGGTTGAGGCGATTGCCCCGAACGGGGGCCTGCGTGCACCCGGCAAGGTCCGCATCATCGACTGCTCACGTCACGTGGTCATTCCGGGTTTGGTGAACACCCACCACCATTTCTATCAGACACTGACGCGCAACCATCCGGCGGTTCAGAACGCCAAGCTTTTTGATTGGCTGAAATTCCTCTATGATGTCTGGAAATATGTTGATGAGGATGCCGTATATTACTCTTCCATGCTTGCCATGGCTGAGCTTATGAAGACCGGTTGTACCCTTACCACTGACCACCACTACCTCTATCCCCGTTCCTTCAAAGGGGATCTGATGGGGCTGCAGTTCGAGGCTGCCGATACCTTGGGTATGCGATTCAGCCCGACCCGCGGCTCGATGAGCCTGAGCAAGAAGGACGGAGGACTTCCTCCCGACAGCGTTGTTCAAACCGAAGACGAAATCCTGAGCGACAGTGAACGCTGCATCAAGACCTATCATGACAGCGCTCCCGACGCCATGCACAAGATAGCACTTGCTCCCTGTTCCCCCTTCAGTGTCACCAAGGAACTGATGCGGGATACCGCAGCACTCGCAAGAAAGTATGGGGTGCGTCTGCATACCCACCTCTGTGAAACCTATGATGAGGCGGATTTCTGCCAGTCCATGTATGGTATGCGCCCGGTGGAGCTGATGCAGGAGTGCAATCTCATCGGCTCTGATGTGTGGTATGCCCATGGCATCCATTTCAACGACGAGGAACTGAAGGTGCTCAAAGAGACCGGTTCCCACATCGCCCACTGCCCCAGCTCGAACATGCGCCTTGGAAGCGGCATCTGCCGTGTCAAGGAGATGAAGGAGATGGGCATCAATGTTGCCTTGGCCGTCGATGGAAGTGCCAGCAATGACAGTTCCGATATGCTTGCCGAAGTGCGGCAGGCCCTGCTGTTGCAGCGGGTCCGGTATGGTGCGGATGCACTGACTGCCAACGAGGCCTTCTCCATTGCCACCGAGAACGGGGCGAAGTTGCTCAACTTCTCCCAAGTCGGTCGGCTTGAGAAGGGCTGGGCTGCCGATCTTGCCATCTTCGACGTCTCGACGCTGCCGTACGCAGGGAGCCAGAGCGATCCGGTTGCAAGTCTGCTCTTCTGTGGTACCAACCACAACACCGATTATACGATCATCAACGGAAAAGTCGTGGTCGACCACGGCCAGTTGGTCGGCTTTGATGAACAGGAGCTTGCCGACAAGGCGAATGCCATCAGCAAGCGCATGCTTGAGAAAGCAGAAAGACAGGAGGCTGTATGATACAGGAATATGTCGTAGCAACCGATACCGAGGATGCGCTGAAACTGAAGCGCAACAAGAATAAGAGTGTGTTCTACGCGGGTGGGACGGAGATCAACCGCCTCCATTCGAGGGTGGATGCAAAGGTGGCCATCAGCCTGGCAAAGCTTGGGCTGGACACCATCACCGATGAGGGTTCCTACATCCGCATCGGGAGCATGGTGACAATGCAAAAGCTGGTGGAGTCGGCCCTGGTGCCCCAGTGGCTCAAGGATGCAGCTCTCTTCTGCGGCAGTTTTACCCGCAGGAACATGGCAACGATCGGGGGAAACCTCGCCCTGATGAGCAACCAGTCCTATCTTGCCCCGGCTCTGCTTGCATCACGCTGTCGCTTGCTTACCGCCAACCTTACCGAGGGAGGTGCGTACAACGAGGACAATATTCCCATCAGGGAATACCATGCGTATCACCAGCAGTTCAGTGGGACCCTGATTCTTGCAATCAGCCTCTCCAAGGACAGCCGGTATGTCGGCACCAAGAGATTCTCCAACAGTGCACAGAACAGTGCAGCCGTGACGGTTGGCTTTGGGGCAACCCAGAACAGCGAACAGGTCATTGACCATGTCCGCGTGTTTGCTGCCGTACATGGCAGTACCGTGCAACGCCTCAATGCCGTGGAGAATGCCATCGAGAACGGAGAACTGACTACCCCGGCAGATGTACAACTTGCCGTACACCAGGCGGTTGCCGCCCTGGATGACCATGTGGGAAGTTCTGCCTACAAGCGCTACATCGCCAGTGAGGGTGTCGCCCAACTCTTCGCCGCATTTCTGAAAGGAGGCGCCAAATGAACAAGATTTCCTTCTCCGTGAACGGAAAGAACCATAGCATCACCTGTGAGCAGGCTGAGTCCTTGCGCTCTGTCTTGGTGCGCCTGGGGTACCAGAGCGTCCGGGACAGTGATGACAAGGAAGGCTTTGCCGGAAGTGATACCGTCATTTTCAATGATGTTCCCGTGTATGCGAACCTGATGCTTGCCCAGCAGGCTGAAGGAGCTGAGATAAGGACCGCGGAGTCGCTGGGAAACAGCCGCAACCTGCATGTCGTCCAGCAGGCCATGATTGATGCGGGTGTGGTCCAGAGTGCCTACAATGCTCCTGCGGCAGCACTGCTGCTGGCTTGGTTGCTGGAACATGAGAGCAACCCCACACGTGCACAGATTGATGAGGTGCTCAGCGGCATCTTCATTCGTGACACGGGGTATGAGCACTACTACCTGGCAGTGAAGCTGGCAGTGGAGAGGATGCAGACCGGTTCCTACAAGAGTGAAATCTCTCCCACCTTCCGCGAGCATCTCACCTATGTGGGCAAGCCCAAGGGAAAGGTGGATGGACCTCAGCTGGTTGCCGGTGAGAGCTCTTTCGTTGAAGACCGTGTACTGCCCGGTTACCACACCATGGTGCTTCTCCGAAGCCCCTATGCCCATGCTTACATCACCAAGATTGACACCAGCAAAGCATTGGCCATGGAAGGTGTGATAAGCATCATCACCCATGAGAACTGCCCCGATGTATTCTACATGCAGGCAGGCCAGGGCAATCCAGAGCCCAGCCCGCACGACCGCAGGCTATTCAACCGCAAGGTTCGCCATGTCGGCGATCGTGTTGCTGCCATCGTTGCAGAAACCGAAGAGCAGGCACTTGCTGCCCGTGCTGCGATCAAGGTTGAGTACGAAGTGCTCAAGCCGGTCTTCACGGTGGAAGAGGCAATGGCCGAGGGTGCTCCCTTGGTGCATAATGGGGTGGTTGAGTATCGTGCAGGAGCCCCTGCAGATCTTGACCAGTACAACAAGAGTGCAGATCCCAGGGATGGGAAGGTCATCTACCAGTTCCCGCTTCACGGCGATATCAGGCACAATGTGGCCTCTGCCGCCCACGGCAAGATCGGGGATGTGGAGAAGGGATTCAAGGAAGCTGATGCTGTGGTCGAACGGACCTACCAGACCAGTCAGATCCAATGCACTCCGCTTGAACCGCACATCTGCTATGCCAAGATTGATGGCGGTCGCCTCGTAGTGCACGCGTCCACCCAGGTTCCTTACCACGTACGACGCATTGTTGCCTGGGTTTGCCAGATTCCCGAGAACAAGATCCGCGTCATCAAGGAACGGGTAGGGGGCGGCTACGGTTCCAAGCAAGACATCCTGGTTGAGGATCTGGTAGGCTATGCCACTTGGATCACCGGCAAGCCGATCCTCTACCGCAATACCCGTGAAGAGGAGTTCATCGCCAACTCCACCCGTCACCCGATGCGTGTCACGGTGAAGATGGGAGCGAAGAAGGACGGTACGATCACTGCAGTTTACATGGACGTACGGGCCAACACCGGTCCCTATGGAAACCACTGCCTTACCGTACCGATGAATGCATGCTCGAAGACCTTGCCGCTGCTCAAGTGCGACAACATGAAGTTCGATGTCATCACCTACTATACCAACATTCCGCCAACCGGTGCCTATCAGGGGTACGGTGCGCCGAAGGGTACCTATGGACTGATGACCTGTATGGCTGAACTTGCCGACGAGCTGGGCATCGACTACTACGAGATGGCCATGAAGAACAAGGTTGAACCCGGCTACATGCTTGAGATCCTCAAGGGTCTCGGGGAAGGCCGTGAGGGCAAGGTTGTTCCTGTCGGCTCCTGCGGTCTGGATGAAGCGCTCTCCAAGGGTGCCAAGATGATCAAATGGGGCAAGAAGGAGATGTCGGATGATCCTGACTGGAAGATCGGCAAGGGTTTTGCCATGATCCAGCAGGGAAGCGGACTTCCCGGTCTCGACCACTCCAACGCTTGGGCAAAATTGCTGACTGACGGAACGTTCCAGATTTTCAGCGGTGGTGCCGACCTGGGAACCGGTCTCGATACCATCAGTGCCAAGATGATCAGCGAAGCATTCTGTGTCCCGATGGACCTGGTGACAGTAACCAGCGGCGATACCGACAGCTGTACCTTTGACACCGGTGCGTATGCCTCCAGTGGTACCTACTTCAGCGGCGGAGCTTCCTATCTGGCAGCCGAAGACCTGAAGAAGAACCTTCTGGATGAGGCAGCCTACCAGATGGGGGAAAAGGTAGAAGATCTCATCGTGCGCGCTCCTGGGGAGGTGTACAGCACCAAGACAGGAAAGACGCTCAGCTACGCACAGCTCAGCCACGATGCCCTGACGGGTACCGGACGCGGGCAGGTGATGGGAAGGGCTTCCTTCACAACCGGCCACAACTCCATTCCGTACGGCGCCCACTTCGCTCAGGTGGCGGTGAATGTGCGAACCGGTCAGGTCAAGGTGCAGAAGTACTATGCCCTGCAGGATGCCGGCACTCCGATCAACCCCGAGCTCGCCCTGTGCCAGATGTATGGGGCTGCGCTCAAGTCCATCGGTCATACCCTCTATGAGGACATGATCCTGGATGAGAACGGGGTGTGCGTGAATCCCACCCTCTCTGAGTATGGGGTTCCGATGATCAGTGAGAAGCCCGAGGATTTCCAGGCGGTTCTGATCGACATCAACGATGAGGTCGGCCCGTATGGAGCAAAATCCATCAGTGAGATCGCCACCAATGGTGCTGCCCCGGCAATCGCCATTGCAATTCACGATGCCGTTGGTATCTGGATGCGCAACTGGCCGTTCTCACCGGAGAAAATCCTGAAGGAATTGGGCAAGATCTAAGGATACTTGCAACAAACTGCAACAATAAATCTAGACAACGGCACTCCGTCATGGTATAGTGCCATTGTCTGGATTTTCTTTATGAACAATACCACTGGAGGTTTCCCCAACATGAAGGACAAAGCCACTATTAAGCAGATGATTGAGGAGCTTAAGACCCTCAAAACCGACAACATGTATCTCAACGACTTCTTCCACACCTGGAAAGAGTCCGATGATGAGATTGCTGCCACATTCCAGGTAGCAGAAGTTCTTCGCGCCATGCGCGAGAACAACATTTCCACCAAGGTGTTTGATAGTGGTCTCGGAATCTCCGTGTTCCGTGACAACTCCACCCGCACCCGTTTCAGCTTCGCCAGCGCCTGCAACCTGCTTGGCCTGGAAGTGCAGGACCTCGATGAGAAGACCAGCCAGATCGCACATGGTGAGACCATTCGCGAGACTGCAAACATGGTCAGCTTCATGGCTGATGTCATCGGTATCCGCGATGATATGTACATCGGCAAGGGTCACACCTACATGAAGACTGTTGCTGAGGCTGTCCAGGATGGCTACGATGACGGCGTGCTTGAGCAGAGACCCACCCTGGTGAACCTGCAGTGCGACATCGACCACCCGACCCAGTCCATGGCTGACATGCTGCACGTGATCAACCACTTTGGTGGTGTCGAGAACCTCAAGGGCAAGAAAGTTGCAATGACCTGGGCATACAGCCCCTCCTACGGCAAGCCGCTTTCCGTTCCCCAGGGCATTATCGGCCTGTTCACCCGCTTCGGCATGGATGTCGTCCTTGCTCACCCCGAAGGGTACAATGTGATGGCTGAGGTCGAGGAAGTTGCCAAGGAGAACGCAAAGAAGAGCGGTGGCTCCTACAAGCGCGTCGAATCCATGGAAGAGGCTTTCAAGGATGCAGACATTGTCTACCCGAAGAGCTGGGCTCCCTTTGCCGTCATGGAAGAGAGAACCAAGATTGTCGAGCAGGGTGATCAGGAAGCTCTGAAGGCTCTTGAGAAGACCTGTCTGGCCAACAATGCAAAGTTCAAGGAATGGACCTGCACCGAAGACCTGATGAAGACCACCAAGGACGGAAAGGCCCTGTACATGCACTGCCTGCCTGCCGACATCTCCGGTCTCTCCTGCAAGGAAGGTGAGGTTGAGGCTTCTGTGTTCGACCGCTATCTGGTACCCCTCTACAAGGAAGCCAGCTACAAGCCGTACATCATCGCAGCCATGATCTTCCTGGCCAAGTTCCAGAACCCCTCCGCAAAGCTCGAGGAGCTGCTGGAGAGCGCTGTGAAGAGGATCAAGTAAGCATTCTCAGCTAATCTTGTTTGAACGGGAGCCGGAAGCAATTCCGGCTCTCATGCTTTTCAGGCCTTTTGCTCCACGAATTGGATCTTCACTCCGTTGGGATCGAGGATATAGAAGAATCGTACCGATGGGTTGGGGGAGAAGGGGCCGGCATAGATGTCCAAGCCCTGTTCCTTGATGAAAGCAAGCTGGTCATCAAGACTCTGCACGGCAAAGCCGAGGCTGATGTTTTTTGAGAAAGGTTCAATAGCTTCCCCTTGGTGATGGATGAGTTCCACTTTCGTATCATCGCTGCCCAAGAATGCAAGCTCAGTCTCCTCAGAGCTTTTCACCCGTCTGATGAGCGGCAGTGAGACGATTTTCTGGTAGAATGCCAAGCTCTCATCCATGTCACGAACCGTTATTGTTGTCCAAAGAAATTGCATAGATACCTCAAAACGAAAGATGATGTACTGCCAAAAAGGCAGTGGAACACGCAGCTTGGAGGTTGAACCCCCCGCTTTCCCCATCATAATCGAGCATTTCACCGCAGAAAAACAAGCCTTTCTGCAGGGTCGACTCCATGCGTTTGCGGTCGACCTCAGCGAGATTCACTCCTCCGGCGGTGACCATTGCGGATTGGAAGCCTTTGACCGAAGCGACCGTGAACGGATGGTCTGTGATCAGGCGGACCAGCTGTATTCGGTTCTGTTTGCTCAAATCCCCTGCCTTGGTCTCAACCTTGAGGGAAAGCGAGGAGATCAAGGTCTGAGCTAGTGCTGAGAAGAGGCCAGCTTCCTTGAGCAGGGTGGAGACCTGCTTCTTTGGCTGGGCAAGCAAGAGCGCATGCATCTCCTTCTCCAGGGCAGTCTTGTTTGTGCAGCTGAGCAGGGATGCCGTGATACGGTCCCCTTTCAGGATTGATCGGGAAGCGGTGAGGATGACCGGCCCGCTGAGCCCGTCGTGGGTGAAGAGCACATCCCCCACCGCTTGTGCATAGCGCTTCGATTCCCCTTTGCGAAAAAACTCCACCTGGACGGACCGAAGGGAGTTCCCTGCAAGATGACGATAGGGATAGTCTTCGACGGCTATGGCTGCAAGGCCGCTCTTGGGGGGTACAATGCTATGGCCCAGCATTTTTGCAAGCTGGTAGCCGCTGCCGTCACTGCCTGTCCGAGGGTAGCTCATCCCACCTGTTGCCAGCAGCAGGTTCCTGGTTTCATACACTCCACGGCTGGTCCGTACAAGAAATGAGGTCTCATCCGGCTTGCATATCTCTTCCACCTTGGTATCGAGCATGATGGCAGCCCTGCTCTCCCGGACCAGCAGGTCACGGATCTGGTGGGCATCGAGGCTTTTGGGGAAGACTTTCCCATCCTCCCGTACAACCAAGGGACACCCCCGTTGCTCGAACCACGAGAAGAGCGCCGAAGGGGGGAGGTTCTGCAGGGCGGGGAGCAGGAAATTCCTCTGCTCCTTGCCTCCAAAGTGGGAGAGAAACGCCTCGACCGAAAGCGTGTTGGTGATGTTGCACATCCCCCCTCCGGTGATGAGCACCTTTTTTCCGACCTCCGAAGTATGTTCGATCAGAAGGGCATTGCGGGTGGGGAGATTGGCAGAGGCAAAGAGGCCTGCAGCCCCTCCTCCGATGATGATCACGTCGTACATATGCTCATCCTAGCAGACTCAGTCTCTTGTGTCTTGGGCTGGACAGGAGTATATAGAAACAAGAGGGTCTGTCTATGAGACGAGTTGTATCCTTTCTCTTGCTCCTGTTGGTCCCGCTCTCTTCTCTTTGTGCACTCCAAGGGCTTGGTGTGCAAACACTGTACAGGAAGACGCAAGGTTCTCTGGTGATCGAGGGAAGTCGGAGTGAGTACAGCGGAACCGAGTTTGAGGTGCTGCTCTCCAGCAGGACCCTCGTGTATGACAGCTATGTGGTCTCCTTCTTCGGGGGAGTGAACAAAGCCCTCTCCCTGTCCGAGGATGGGGTTCCCGCTGATGTCTCCTCCTATCCCAATGCCTTCTTCTACGGCCTGGGCAACAGCGTGGTGCTTCCCTTGGATTCTGCGTTGCTTGTGGAGATAGGATGTGCCGTATCGGCAACCTACCTGCAGCACACCATTGGGACAACACACTACGATGTGCGGACCACCCATGTGAGAATTGGGGGAAACGTGGGAGTTGGGGAGCTTGAGGGAGGCATGTTCACCGTAGGGCTTGAGTATGCCCTCCCCTTGGAGGGGAGGATCATACGCGATGATGGGAGCACAACCAAGCTGTATAGGGTGCTGTATTCAGGTTCGGCATTCTCCATCTCTGCAGGCTTTGCCTTTCATCTCTAGCTACGATTGGTATCCGTAGTAGGGCTTGAACCAGGAGACGAAGTTTTCCAAGCCCTGTTCCAACGTGGTGTCGGGCTTGAAGTCAAAGTCGGCCATGAGATCGGTCACATCGGCATAGGTCTGGTACACATCCCCATCCTGCATGGGAAGGTACTCCTTCATCGCTTCCTTGCCCAGGCACTGCTCAAGGATCTCGACAAAGCGGCTCAGCCGTACCGGCTTGTTGTTCCCGATGTTGTACACCTTGTACTGGTCCCCAAATTCGTTTGCTTTGGGAGGATTGGGGATGATGCGTTCCAACGCTGCGATGATGTCATCGACATAGGTGAAGTCACGCCACATGTCCCCCTTGTTGAACACCTTGATGCTCTTGTCCTCCATGATGCGTTTGCTGAAGGAGAAATAGGCCATATCGGGTCTGCCGTAGGGGCCGTAGACGGTGAAAAAGCGCAGCCCTGTGGACGGGATGTGATAGAGATGCGTATAGGCGTGGGCCATCAGCTCGTTCGACTTCTTGGTTGCCGCATAGAGGCTTACCGGGTTGTCGACCTTGTCCGTGGTGGAGTAGGGGATCTTGCTGTTCAGGCCGTATACGGATGAGGAAGATGCGTACACCAGGTGTTTCACCTCATGGTGGCGGCAGAGTTCGAGGATATTGAGAAAACCGACCAGGTTCGATTGCAGATAGGCATACGGGTTGTCGATGCTGTAGCGCACCCCGGCTTGGGCCGCCAGGTTGACCACATACTCCACGGCATGGCGTTTGAAGATGGCATCGAGCTCGGCATAGTTGGTCAGGTCAGTCCTGTAGAAGGTAAAGTGTTCGCAAGCGAGCAACCTCAGCCGTTCCTCTTTCAGGCTTACCTCATAATAGTCATTGAGATTGTCCACTGCGATGACCGTACAGCCGAGAGCGAGCAATTTTCTTGCAAGATGAAAGCCGATGAAACCAGCAGCACCGGTGACAAGATATACCTTTGAAGTATCCAAATGAACCAAATCCTTTCGCATTTCCTACTCCTCACATCCGCCATTGTATCCGAGAACATGCTATGTGGGTAGATGCATAAAAAACTGGACCCCTTGTGAGGTCCAGTTGCAAGAACAGAGCACGTGCTCTTAGAGAGCGCCGAAGAGAATCTTCAGCACGAACAGACCGAACACAACCCAAGTCATCGGGGAAACGTCTTTGGTCTTCTTGGTGAACAGCTTGAGCAGCACGAAGGAGAGGATACCAAACATGATACCATCGGCGATGCTGTAGGCCACAACCATGAAGATGATGGTCAGGAAGGCCGGAATGGCTTCGGTCATCTCGTTCCACTCGATTTCCTTGACCGGGCTCATCATCATGACACCGACGATGATCAGGGCAGGAGCGGTGGCTGCACTGGGGATCGAACCAAAGAGGGGTTCGAGGAACAGTGACAGGGCGAAGAGGATTGCAACCACAAGAGCGGTAAGACCAGTGCGGCCACCCTCGACAACGCCGGAGGAGGACTCGACGAAGGTCGTGACGGTGGAAGTACCGAGCATAGCACCAGCGGTGGTACCGATTGCATCAGCAAACAGGGCTTCCTTGCAGTTGGGAATCGATCCGTCAGCCTGGACCATGTCAGCCTTGGTTGCGCAGCCGATCAGGGTTCCGACGGTGTCGAACATATCAACAAAGAGGAAGGTGAACATGATGACGACAAAGTCGATGCTCAGGATGTTGCCAAACTCAAACGGGAAGAAGTACGGGGCGGGAGGTACAAACGAACCGCCGGCATACTTGGTAATCCCGAAGGGAATGCCAATGATGGTGGTGATGACGATACCGATCAGCAGGGCGCCGTTCACCTTGTGGGCGAGCAGGATGCCGGTGATGATCAGGCCGATCATGGCAAGGCCGGGGGCTCCCATGAACCAATCAGCATTGAGGCTGACCAGCGTGGCGCCGTCGACGATGATGCCTGCATTCTGCATGCCGATGAAAGCGATGAAGAGTCCGATACCGACTCCAATTGCTTTCTTCAGGTTTGCAGGGATGCTGTTGACGATCGCTTCACGGATGTTCACTGCGGTCAGGATCAGGAAGATGATACCTTCCACGAATACTGCGGTCAGTGCAAACTGCCAGCTGTATCCCATTCCCAGTACGACCGTGTAGGCGAGGAAGGCGTTGAGCCCCATGCCCGGTGCGAGCGCGAACGGCAGGTTGGCCACCAAGGCCATGACGAGTGTGGCAATTGCAGACGCAATGGCGGTTGCTGCAAATACCTTTGAGAAATCCATTCCGGCGTCGGAAAGGATGCCAGGGTTGACGGCAAGAATGTAAGCCATGGTAAGGAAGGTGGTGATACCAGCCATAACTTCAGTCTTGACGGTCGTTTTTCGTTCCTTGAGCTTGAAAAACTTTTCCATCGATGCACTCCTTGCAGATGTTTTGAATATGAATATTCTAGCGCATCTCTGCACAAACGTACAGAAAAATCGTCAAATTTGTTATATAACCAAATTTCTGGGTACAAATTGAGGATTCTGGATAAATTATTGTTGAAAAATTTGCAATATAATGAAATTATTACAAAAATTTTTATCCCTATACACTGTATGGTTCGGGGAGAATTTTTTCTCTTGAAGTATTTGTGTGAAGTGGTACACTAAGAAAAACGTTGCAATATGTTGCAAGAAGGAGCTTCCATGGTTACTAAAGCTCGCTTGAGAGCTCTGATCGATGCAGCCTCAGGCAGGAAGAAGGCAGACCTTTGCATTACGAACGCGCATGTGCTCGATGTATATAATAAGGAATGGTTCGAATCTGATATCCTTGTATCTGAAGGATATATCTGCGCCTACGCGCAAAAGGGAAAAGGGGAGGCCTCCCGCGTCGTTGACGCTGGGGGACGCTATCTGGTCCCCGGCTTGATCGACGGTCACGTGCATATCGAATCCAGTCATGCCACAGCACAGGAATTTTCCAACCTGGTGGTCCCCTGTGGGACTACCACCGTCATCGCAGATCCCCATGAGATCTGCAATGTCTGCGGTCTTGATGGGCTCTCTTATATGTTGGATGCATCACAAGATACCGCCTTGCAGGCCTTCTTTGTCGTCCCCTCCTGCGTGCCGGCAACCACCTTCGAGCACAGCGGGGCGACCATTCTCGCTGAGGACCTGGCTGAGCCGCTGAAGCATGAGCGGGTGCTCGGGCTTGGGGAGATGATGGATTATCCGGGAGTCATTGCTGCCAGCGATCTGGTGGTCGACAAGCTGATCGAAGCGAAGAAAGCAGGAAAAATCATCGATGGGCACAGCCCGGCCGTCTCGGGTTCCGAACTTGATGCGTACTGTGCAAGCGGCATCCACACCGACCATGAGTGTGAGACGCCACAGGAGCTGCAGGAACGGGTGAGGCGTGGCATGTACGTGATGCTTCGCGAGGGCTCTGCATGCAACAATGTGTTGGGCTTGCTCGGTGGGGTACATGAGCGCAACAGCCGAAGGTGCATCTTCTGTACCGATGACCGACAGCCCATCAGCATTCTCGCAGAGGGGCACATCAACAACAACATCCGTCTGGCAGTCCATGCAGGGCTCGACCCCATCGAGGCGTTTTGCATGGCAACCATCAACAGCTGTGATTGCTATCACCTCACCGACCGTGGGGCGATTGCACCGGGGCTGCGGGCTGACTTCTGCCTGGTCAACGATCTCTCCTCCTTTACCATGCACCAGGTGTATGTGGCTGGGGAGTTGGTCGCCCAGGATGGGCTGATGCTCAAGCCGGCTGCAGTCCGTCATGACTCCAGGGTGAGTGGGAAAATGCAGGTCAGGGATTTTTCGGCAGCCCGGCTCGCCCTTCCTTTGCAGGATAGCCATGTCCGTGTCATTGACATTGTTCCCGGTGGCGTGGTCACCGAGGCCGGCGAGGCCACCGTACCTGTCAAAGATGGCTTGTGGGTGCATGACGCCAAGCAGGATATCATCAAGCTTGCCGTGATCGAGCGGCATAAGGGAACGGGGAATGTGGCGCTCGCCCTGCTCAGGGGCTATGGCCTGAAAGGTGGAGCGATGGCCACCAGTGTTGCCCATGACTCGCACAACATCATCGTCGCCGGTGACAATGATGCGGATATGGAGAAGGCGGTGAATCATCTCATTGCGGTAGGCGGCGGGATGGTCATCGTACAGAACGGACAGATACTCGCTTCCTTCGACCAGCCGGTTGCCGGCCTCATCAGCTATGAGGATGGAGCAACCATTGCCGAAAATCTGAAGCGATTGCATGCGATTGCACAGGAGAAGCTGAAGGTCAGCAAGGATGTCGATCCATTCATGACCCTCTGCTTCATGTCTCTTCCCGTCATTCCGGCGTACAAACTTACCGATATGGGGCTTTTTGACGTTCGGTCGTTCTCGTTCGTGCCCTTGGAGCTCAATAGATAAGCGTATCAGAACCCAGCTGGCATACGGTCAGCTCCGTTGCATAGAGGGTGGTCAGCATTTCGGTGTTGACCACCTCTTCTTTTCTCCCGAAGCAGAGCAACGAGCCTTGCTTGAGCATTGCCACATGCGTGGCCAACGCGTAGGCGAGATTCGCATCATGGGTGGTGAATACCAAGGTTTTCCCCCTCTGGTGCAAGGAAGAGAGGATGGAGAGCACTTTCTTGCGGTTGGCAGGGTCAAGCGCACTCGTCGGCTCGTCCAGAAGCAGCATCCTGCTCTGCTGGGCGATGGCACGGGCGAGCAAGAGCAGCTGGTGCTCACCTCCGCTCAGGTCGGTGACCGAACGATCGGCATAGGCTGCAAGCCCCACTTCCTCAAGCGCCTGGTAGGCGATGTCAGCATCCTCGGATGTGGGGTTGCCCATTGCCTGCAGATAGGGAGAGCGGCCGAACAGCGTATAGTCAAGGAGCGTGAAGGAGAAGTGATAGTGCTCGGTCTGGGGAACCAGGGCAAGCGTCCTCCCCAGCTCCTTTCTTCCGTATGATCCTATCTCTTTGCCGAAGATCTGGATCCCGGTTTGTTGCTTGTACCCCAGAATCAGATCGAGAAGGGTGGATTTGCCCGCTCCGTTGGAGCCCAGGATGGCGAGTGATGAGCCCTCCTCAAGGGAGAGGCTGATGTCCTGCAGGGCTTGCGTTCCGCTGGGGTAGGTGTAGGTGAGACTCTCCAGGTTCAGTGCGTTCATGCTTTTCCCCCTTGGTGCTTGAGACTGAGGATGATGATGAACACGACTGCCCCGAACAAGCTGGTGAGCAGGCCTATGGGAATCTCTGTCGGCAGCAGCGTTCGTCCCAAGGTGTCACACAGAAGGAGAAAGAGTGAGCCGAGCACCATGGAACCGGGGAGGCTGTAGGAGCTGTCCGAGCCGAAGAGCTTGCGCGCCAGATGCGGCGTGATCAGTCCCACCCAACCGATGAGGCCGGTGATGGAAATGGTCAGGGTGGTGCCGACGGTGGCGACGACCAGCAGGATGAGGCGGTCGCGCTTGGGGTTGAGCCCCACCGAGTGTGCCGTCTTCTCCTCGAGGGAGAGCAGGTTGAGTTTCCAGCGGAAGGTGAAGAGCAGCAGCATGCATGCAATGACTGTCCAGATGATGGAGAAGAGTTGCTTCCACGAGGCATTCCAAAGTCCTCCCATCATCCAGAAGGTGATGTCCTGCAGATCCTTGGTGGGTTCGGCAACCAGCTTGACAACCCCCAGGGCACTGGAGAAGATTGCCGACACGGCAATGCCGCTGAGCACCAGCCGAAGCAGGGAACCGCCGAAGCGAAACCGTTTGGCAAGCAGGTAGCTGGCAAGCAGGGCAAGAAGTCCGAATAGGGTGGCACTGAGCTGAACCATGACCGTGGTGGAGGCCCCGATCACCATCATCAGTGCAGCCCCGAAGGCAGAACCTTGGCTCACTCCGAGAAAGCCCGGCTCCACCAGGGGATTGGAGAAGAGCATCTGGAAGGTGAACCCGCTTGCACTGAGCATGCTGCCCGCCACCAAAGCCAAAATGATTCTGGGGAGCCTCACCTTCCACAGGATGCTCTGGGCCATCCCCTCCTGATTCCAGATCGAGGAGAAGGTGAACCCAGGTTTTGGATATCTTCCTGCGAAGAGGAAGAGCAGGGAGAGAAGGAAGGTGAACACTACCAAGGAAAGCAAAATCAAGCGTCTTCTTCGCATCTCATGGGCAAAGGCTCCTGCTCTGTTCATCACTTGTTGCCATTCACTGAATCAGCATAGAGTGAAACCAGTTTGTCCAGCTTTGCCGCATCATTCAGGTGGTAGAAATCGCGATAGAAGGAAGCCACCTCCTCCTGCATGTCAAGGTTCTGGTACTGCTCGGGATAGAGGGTCTTGCCAAGCCACTGGAGACCGAGAATCCAGGAAGCCACCGGTTGGAGATAACTCATCATGTCATGGGGTCCGGCGAGCACCTTCTGTTCTTTCACTGCATCAAGCTGAGCCCAGATCGGCGAATTGTAGATTGCATCAACGTACATCTGTGCAGGGTTCCGGTAACTGACAAGGATGATCATGTCGGGATCCCATGCGGCAATCTGCTCAAAACTGATGGTCGACCAGCCGTTTGCTGCCTTGTTCGCCCCTTTCCAGACGGGCTGGGCACCGATGGTCTCGACCATCCATGTCTGCATCCAGTCATCCGGTGCAATCTTGTACGAGAAGGTGTTGTCCGTGCGGTCTCCCTGCAACAGGAGGACTTTCACCTGTTGGTCGGAAGCTAGGGACGCTGCATTCGCTCTGATGGGTTGCATCCGCTTCTCATACAGTGAGATGATCTCGTTGGCACGTGAAGTGTTCTTCAACAGTTTGCCCAGTTGTTCCAGTTCGCTGATCCAATCCGCATAGGACTCAAGGTTCATGGTATAGTTGGGGATGCCAAGGACATCCAGCTTGCGGGCGATCGACTCGAAATGCGTCGCCTTGGTGAGTACCAGGTCTGCGTTCCTGCTGGCTATCTCCTCTACGCTGGCTGTTTGGCTGAGACGGGGTTTTTCATCCAATTCCGGCCTGATGAACGAGAAGAAGTCTCCCAGGCCTTGGTCGGTTTTCGGCAAGGTCAGGTCCATGCTTGTCACTTCAGGAAACAGGAAGAGGGCATTGGCCGGCATATTGCCCGCCTTGCCGGCTATCAGGACGGTCGAGGGTTTCTCGGCCAGCTTGAGGGTGCGGTTGTTGGCATCGGTCGCCTGGTAGAACGAACTTTCCTGCATGGCCTGCTCGGCATTGCCTTGGGAGAACAAGAGCACCGGTGTCAGGAAAAGAAGGAGAAGAATCAGGGATTTTTTCATGGAAAGAGCTCCTTAATGTTGCGAATGGTTGCAGTTTACCATTATATTTTTGATAATGCAATCGGATTTCATCCATTGCACTTTCTCTTTTCACCTTGATACCTTCTGCCATTCAGTTTACTGTATAGATACCATTCAGAAGGAATCGGAACATGGATACACACGCATTGCACCAGAGGATTCGCACCCTGCGCTCACAAGCGAAAGTCCTCTCCTCAAGCACGATAGAGCAGCGCAACCAACTCCTTTTGGCCATTGCCGATGGCCTGTCC
>RZYT01000477.1 GCA_009930195.1 Spirochaetia bacterium
CCCAATATTCCCTTATCGGGTGCAGACAACATGCTCGCCGACTGGCCACGTGAATCGCAACTCTCGTTGGCAGGAGACTGGTGGTCTCTTACCACGGGAAGGGGTGCACTGAGCTGGGGAAGCGGAGAGAGCGGAAATCTGGTACTGGGGAGCCATATCACCAACCACAACCACCTCAAGGCAAGCTTCTTCGCCGAACAAGCAAAACTGGAATTTCTGTACCTCTTTCTTCCCAATCCGACGGGAAAAACAGATTCTTCAGGGAATGAAGTCCAACGTCTCTTTCTCGGCCATCGTCTGGAAGCCCAACCCGCCTCCTGGGCAAGGATTGCGATCACGGAGAATGTGATGTATGAGGGAAGTTCCCTCATCCTGGCCTACCTCGACCCCACCTACATCTACCATAACCTCTATGATTCGGATCACCTCAACGCCATCGCCAGTCTGGAAGCGGATATCGCCATCCTCCCTTCCCTCTCCCTGCATGGTCAGTTTGCCCTGGACCAGTTCCAGCTGCCCAATGAGACCTCCACCATTGCCAATGCCCTGGCCGGACTGGTCAACCTCTCCTACAGCTGGGAACAGAAGGGGTTCTGGACAGCAAGTGCAGAATTTGCAGCCACCGACCCCACCATGTACCGCAGGGAAGGGATCGACTTCCTGGTGGCACGGGGCCTGCACAACAACGGCAATCCGGTGCTCATCGACTATCTGGGCTACCAATATGGTTCGGACAGCCAAGTCTTTGCCCTCTCCCTGGCCTATGACAACCTGACCACCCTGAAATTGCTGCTCAGCACCACCTTGCACCGGCAGGGTGAGGTTGACTATTTCACTTCACACAACACTACAAATAACAACTCTCTCGAACCGGATAAGAAAGGACCTGCCCCCTATGGCCCCATCGTCAAGGAAACCTTGGTGGTAGGACTCAAAGGCACCTATACCCCCTCCTGGAAAGAGAATCTCTCTTTTACTGGTCAACTCGATTGGATCGGTAAGCGCACCTATACCAAGGCCACCAAGGCAGGCTCTGACCATCAGAGCGATTTCCAGCTCAGTCTGGGATGCTCGCTTACGTTCTAAGGGAAATGAGTGCCTTGTCCAAGAGCCTGAGCAGGGTGTAGAGATCGGCTTCCTGCAAAGCTCCGCTGTGTTGCAGGCACGCAAGGAGCTGCCCATCGAGGGTTCTGGCCGGGATGCGTGCTTGCTTGCCCTTCTCGGTGAGAAACACGCAGGCAGAGCGTGCATCCGCTGGATTCTCCTTTCTTAGGATGAAGTGTTTCTTCTCCAATTCTACTACCAGAGCTGTGATGGGAAGGCCCTCCTTTCCCAATCGTTTGGCCAACTGCTTGGAGGCAAGCCCATCCTCCTTCCAGAGAATCTGGAGTGCCTGGTAT
>RZYT01000478.1 GCA_009930195.1 Spirochaetia bacterium
GTCCACTCGCTGGTATTCCCGTTGCAGAACACTTCTTTCTGTACTGGTAATCGTATAGAACGATGAGATGGTAAAGGGAAGGGAACTGTCGGTGCTGGAAACCTGTACCGGGAATCGCTTGCTCGCCGCATCAAACTTCTCGACTGTTACCTTTGTCGAGGTTGGCCCAAGGGTGAAATGCATGCTTTCCAGCTCTCGCTTCGCCTGTTTCAGCTGCACCCCAATCTTCCCTACCTCGATATCCCGTTGCTTCTCAATATCGCGTATCTTCGCCTCCCCCTCTGTAGCCAAACCGGATTGGTAGGCAGTAACGCGAGCTTTGAACTCTTCATCCGTTTCCCAAGGGTCTTGCGGACTGGTTGCCGTATAGGAACCCACCTGCTGGAGGGCCAATCGTCCCAACTCATCTTTGGTACCCGAAATGGTCAAGGCAAAGCTCCCCTCAATGTCCGTGATAGCCTTCTCCATCTTCGCTATCAGGTCCAACCGTTGCATCGCATCGGAAGATAGGCTTTTCTTTCGGTCGAGCTCGGCAAGCTCGGCCCTACGCTTCTCTGCCTGGCGTGCAAGCTCTGCTTGCTGGCTAACCACAGTAGATTCCAGGGCCCGTTTCTCTGCCAGTTCTTTCTCCTGAACCGCCAGTTGATACGCAGCCTGTTCACGTAACTGCTCCATCCGCTGTACTTCCAGTTTCTTGGAGTTTTCCAAGGCTTTCGCCCTCTGTTGCTCCAGCTGCAGCTGCTGGCGTGCATATGTGTCCGTTTCCGCTAATATTGCAGACTGTCTCTTCGCTATCTCAGCTTCCAATGCTGCAAGTTCACCTTGGAGTTGCTTCGCATCGCTTTCCGCCTTTGCAAGCTGCTGCTGGGCAGTCAGGAAGAAGAACTGGCCGGTGAACGATGTGTTCACCCAAGGTATCTGCATACCGCGTGTCATGTCCTGCACGCTTCTGGAGACTGCAGCCACCAGCTGTCTCACCTCCAGATCCGGGGTGGCCAAATGCTGCTTCAAGGCAGCGGTGAACGGGCTGTTCCTCCCATCCCCATCCTGGGCTACCGAGCCTGGGGCTGTGGCGAACACCACCATACTCTCTGCCGTACCACCTCCCATAACGCCAAGACCACGGGATCCACCCCTGCCCGATGCGAACGGGTTGTCGCGGCATGCATCCAGCATGACCAGGTTGAAACCGCTCTTCGTGTCCTCAAGTGCAGAGGTGACCATGTCCATGCTGAGGGCTTTGCTTCTCAGCTCATAATCCCTCTGGATGTCAGCATCTACGGGAAGCAGGTAGTTGATTCCCTCGTACTGCACCCCATGCCCGGCGTAGAAGAAAAGAGTCGTGGACGCCTTTGCCTCCCTTGCCTCCTTGGAGACCTCCCTGACAGCACCCTCAATC
>RZYT01000479.1 GCA_009930195.1 Spirochaetia bacterium
ACCTGCATCATGGGGTTGAACGTTGCATCGTCGAAGAGGGTGAGAGAAACCCTGAAACCGCTTTGGACGGCCAGGGCATGCACCGAATCGGTATCACTCTCCTCAAAAGGTGCATACGGAAAGCCAGAGAGCGGCTGGGCGGATACGTAGGCCTCTGCATTGATCCTCGATCCAACGGGGGTGCCGAGAGCAAGTTCGAGATACGGTGCATCTTTCCCTTCGATTTTGGTATCTCCGGAGCCGAAGGCAAGATAGGGCTGCCACGCTACTGCGGCTGAGAGAGGTGAGAGTGCGAGGCACACAAGGGCGAGCAGGACAAGTTTCTTTGCTGTGATGTGCATACTGAGTTCCTGTATGAAAGAGATTGCGTGATGAATACTCATCTCCTTTCACTATGCAGGAATGTTGCCAAGTATTGGATATGAACAAAAATACCCTACAAATGCAAAGATTCTCAAGAACTTGGTTCCAGAACAGGTGGGAATATTCCCATGGTTGGGAAATACCCCATCATGGGGTGGCAGGACAGACCTTCTTGCGCTTCTGCTCATACAAATCTTTGTCGGCATAGCTTACCAGCGTCTCTGCGGTAATGCCGGTAACCCACTCACCGATTCCGATGCTCACCGTTACCTTGCGATCATGCAAATTAGGAATGTCCAGATGCTTGAAGTGGTTGCACAACTCCCGTTTGGCTTGTTCTGCCTGCAACCGGCCTGAGGAGGGGAGAATGAGGGCAAACTCATCACCCCCGATGCGAAAACAACTGCGATTTTTTTGGGTAAGGTCCAGCAAGGCCTTGCCCATGCTTTGCAAGACCAAGTCTCCGACGGGGTGCCCGTACGTATCATTGATGGATTTGAAGCAGTCGATATCAAGCATGCAGAGCACAAATGGTTGCTTACGCTTCTTTGCTTCCTCAAGAATGAGACGCAGCGTACGGTTGAAAGCACGCTTGTTGCCCAGGCCAGTCAGCTCATCCAAGCCGGAGTAGTCTTGGATTGTGAGAATTGCAGCATACAGCCCGAGGGCTGTCACCACGGCGAAAAGGGCGAAACTGAGGTTGAGCAGTAGTGCAAAACGAGAGGTCAGTTGGTCGAAGTGATCCTCAGAATAGTCGACTCCTACCAATCCGACAACACTAGTGTCACGCCTGTCGATGATGGCGGCGTACGCGGAGAGGTAGGTTCCCCATTCTGGATCTTCTTTCAGGTCGCTGACGGTACTTTCCCCAGTGAGGAAGGTGTGCAGTTCCTCTTCATCCATACCATCATGGCTGCCGAAGGGAGAGAAGAGTACGGTGCCACTCTCCTCCCCATCGAGGATGAAGGCGCTGGTCTGGTCGTCCAGATACTTGCTGGTATAGATGAAGGTGGCGTCGCTTTTCTCCTTGAT
>RZYT01000480.1 GCA_009930195.1 Spirochaetia bacterium
ATGCCCCCAAAGATGGTACGTCCAAGAAGTATCAGTATAAGCAAGGCCTGCATGTGAAACCAATCGTTAAATTATCAGAAAATAACAGTTGTGCTCAGTAGGCCTTTCGCGATACAGTACACTCAGACAAGTCCATACAGAGCTCGGGAAACATCCCGGGCTTTCTTTTTGCCCCAAGGAGACCCACGCATGCCCTACAAGCCCAAGCGACCATGCAGCCATCCAGGCTGTCCCAATCTCACCGAAGGAAGGTACTGCGAGGCGCATGCGAAAGAGGCTGCGAGGAACTACGAGCGAAACCAACGTGATCCCGGCACCCACAAACGCTACGGCTCCTCCTGGAGGAAAGCGCGGAAGAAGTTTCTTGACGGGCATCCCTTCTGCGAGTTGTGCAGGAGGCAGGGAAGAACGACAACGGCAACACTAGTGCATCACATCAATGCCACTAGATATGGTGGTACGGATGACGAGGAAAACCTCATGGCCTTGTGTGCAAGCTGCCATTCCTCCCTCCACGCACGACAAAAAAATGATAGGTTGCACAGTTAACTTTTCGTAGCACTTTGGAGGGGGCTTGCAAATCTCTACAGCATATATAGTTACAACGGGCAGGGGCAATCACGTGTAAAAACGGGAATTCAAACGGGGTATTAACCCCCTCATCATACGAAGGCGGTGCGACATGGCAAAGGACGGTACCAACCGTGGCGGTGCCCGCGTCGGTGCAGGAAGGAAAAGCAAGGCTCTCTCAGAGAAGATCCACGATGGCAGAAAGGCCCGTGTGGTTCAGCTGCCCGAGGCTCCCGAGCTGCAGGGCGCGGACATGCCTGAGGTCAAGTATTACATGACAGTCACCCAGAAGAGCGGCATCGAGCTTGATGCCGCTGAGGTCTACAAGGAGACCTGGGACTGGCTCAAAGCCAGGCGGTGTGAAGAATTGGTGAGCAGCCAGCTCATACACCAGTACGCAATGGCGGTGGCGCGCTGGATCCAGTGCGAGATGGCAGTCAGCGAGTACGGCTTTTTGGCAAAGCACCCTACCACCGGTGCTGCAATCGCTTCTCCGTACGTGGCGATGAGCCGCGAATACATGAAGCAGGTCAACCAGATCTGGTTCCAGATCTTCCAGATCGTGAAGGAGAACAACAGTGCTTCATACCAGGGTGCGAACCCGCAGGACGACCTGATGGAACGACTGCTCACCGCGCGGCGGTAGCGCCAAACAATCAAACAATCAAAGGAATTCAAACATGAAAAACCACCTCACATCAGAGAGTGTCTGCTGCGGACATCCCGACAAGCTGTGCGATTATATCGCCGACTCGATACTCGATGCATGTCTCTCAAGCGATGCATACTCACGCGTGGCCTGCGAGGTCATGGCGACCAAGGG
>RZYT01000481.1 GCA_009930195.1 Spirochaetia bacterium
GGCACTCCTGGTCACCATCGCCACTTTCGACCGGCTTCAACTGCCACGAGAGAACATCGTGGGGATCACCATGCCCGGCTTCGGCACCACCAACAGGACTTATGGCAACGCTATCGCCCTGATGAAAGCTTCCGGTGTGACCGTGAAGGAGATATCCATCGTGGAAGCCGTGAAACAACATTTCAACGATATCGGCCACGATGTCGACAACCATAGCGTCACCTACGAGAACAGCCAGGCACGCGAGCGTACCCAGATCCTGATGGATGTTGCCAACAAGATTGGAGCATTGGTTGTGGGCACCGGCAATATGTCGGAGCTTGCACTGGGGTGGGCCACCTACAACGGCGACCAGATGTCGATGTACGGCGTCAACGCCAGCGTGCCCAAGACACTGGTGGCGACGCTGGTGCGCTGGATTGCCGACAACCGGATGGAGGAGAGCACCCGTACCATCCTGCACGATGTGCTCGATACACCCTTCAGCCCCGAGCTGCTGCCGGCAGATGCGGAGGGTAAGATCGCCCAGAAAACTGAACATTTTGTGGGACCCTATGAGCTGCACGACTTCTTCCTGCACCGGATGCTGCGTTACGGCGACGGCCCGGCACGCATCCTCTTTCTGGCCCGACAGGCCTTTACCGGCCAATACAACGGTGAGGAGTTGCAGAAATGGCTCAGGGTCTTCTACAAACGATTCTTCTCACAACAGTTCAAACGCTCCTGTATGCCCGACGGCCCCAAGGTTGGCTCCGTCAACCTCTCACCCCGCGGCGACTGGCGCATGCCAAGCGATGCTGTTGCCGACCTCTGGCTCAAAGAACTGGAAACGACAAGTGATAAACCGTGAGGACTCAACACATCATCACATCCGCTCATCATCTCATCATCTCATCATCATACATATGCAACCCCTGACCGACCTCTTCACCACCCATACCGGACGACCACACCAGACACTGGAAGCACTGCCCACCTCCGGCTCCAATCGCAGATACTTCCGTATCACTGCCGGCGAGATCTCGCTGATCGGCGTCCATGGTGAATCACGCGACGAGAACCGTGCCTTCATAACCCTGGCAACTCATTTCCACAAGCAGGGTCTGAACGTGCCACAGGTGGTGGCCGTCTCTGACGACGAGAGCTGTTACCTGCAAGAGGATCTGGGTGACAACGTGCTGTTCGACCGGATCAAGGCGGGGCGTAACACCGGAGTGTTCAGCCATGGTGAAAAGGATCTGTTGCACAAGACAATAACCCAACTGGCAGATATTCAATACCTGGGTGCCCGTGATCTTGACTTCAGTATCTGCTACCCACTGCCGGCCTTTAACCTCCGTTCGGTGATGTGGGACATGAACTACTTCAAGTACAGCTTTCTGAAGACTACC
>RZYT01000117.1 GCA_009930195.1 Spirochaetia bacterium
ATACGCCCTGCCGTAGAACGAGTCGAGGTAGAGCTGCTTTATCTCGCTGATCAAGGGGTAGCGGGGGTTTGTCCCGGTGCACTGGTCGTCAAATGCCTTGACGGCAAGCTCGTCCACCACACTGAGGAACTCCTCTTCCTTGATCCCCCAAGCCTGGATGGAGGTGGGGATGTCCAGCTCCTTCTTCAGCTTCTCGATTCCGGCTACCAGAGCTTCCACCCGCTGGGCCTGGGTGTCCTTGGCACTGGTCCTGATGTACGGGGTGTTCTCCTGGTCGTTCACCGCCATGGCGATGTAGTCAGCTGCGCGAGCGTAACGGCTTACCGCTGAGGGGTACTCGTACTGCGGGAAGGAAGCCTGCTTGGTCGGGATGTCGGTGGCATTGTATCGGATGACGTTGCACAGCAGCAGCGCGTTCGCCATCCCGTGGGGAATGTGGAACTGTGCTCCGAGTTTGTGTGCCATGGAGTGGCAGACGCCCAGGAATGCATTGGAGAAAGCCATGCCGGCAATGGTGGATGCGTTGTGCACCTTTTCCCGTGCTTTCTTGTCCGTTCCATCCCGATAGGCTTGGGGCAAATACTTGAAGATCATCCGGGCAGCCTCAAGGCTCAGACCGTTGGTATAGTCGGTGGACATGCTCGAAGCCAGGGCTTCCAGGGCATGGGTCAGGACATCGACGCCGCAGCTTGCCGTCAAGCCCTTGGGCTGGCCCATGGCAAGTTCACTGTCGACGATGGCCATCGTCGGGGTCAGTGCATAGTCTGCGATGGCCCACTTCATGCCGGTCTTCTCGTCGGTGATGATGGCAAACGGGGTGACCTCGCTTCCTGTTCCGCTGGTGGTCGGGATGCAGACGAGCTCTGCTTTCTTTCCCATGTCGGGGAAGGCGTAGATTCGTTTCTGGATATCCATGAACCGCAGGGCAAGACCTTCGAACTTTACCTCCGGATGCTCATAGAGCAACCACATGATTTTCGCCGCATCCATCGGCGATCCCCCGCCAAGGCCGATGAGCACGTCAGGCTTGAAGGCGTTGATCAGCTTCATTCCCTCGGTGATGGTGCCCAGTGTCGGGTCGGGCTTCACCTGATGGAAGGTCTCGGTCTCGATACCGAGGCTGTCCAAGGTGTCGGTGATCTTCTCCACCATACCGCTGGTAAAGAGGAAGGAGTCGGTGATGATGAAGGCACGCTTCTTGCCCTTCAGTTCTCCCAGGGCGATGGGCAGCGAGCCATACTTGAAGTAGATCTTGGGTGGCAGTTTGAACCAGAGCATATTCTCCCTCCTGGCGGCTTCGGTCTTGATGTTGAGCAGGTGCTTGGGTCCCACATTCTCGCTGATGGAGTTGTTGCCCCAGCTGCCGCAGCCTAGGGTGAGGGAGGGCTCAAGGCGGAAGTTGTAGATGTCCCCGATGGCTCCCTGACTGGCAGGCATGTTCACCAGGATGCGGCTGGTTTTCACCGTCTTGGAGTAGGTCTCAACCTTCTCCGTCTCATGCTCGTCGATGTACAGCACACTGGTGTGCCCGAAACCTCCGAGCGCAACAAGCCTGGCAGCCTTGTCCGTACCATCGCCGAAGTTGTCGCATCTGTACATGGCCAACACAGGGCTGAGCTTCTCATGGGCAAAGGGTTCACTCTCCTGGATCTGTTCCACCTCGCCGATAAGGACCTTGGTTGCCGCAGGCACGGCAAAGCCAGCAAGCTTGGCAATGGTTGCCGCACTTTGGCCGACAATGGCTGGGTTGACCGTCTTGCGTTTGGGATCAATGATGACTGATCTCAGTTGGTCTGCCTCAGATGCTGAGAGGAAGTATGCTCCGCGAGTGAGGAACTCCTCCTTCATCTGGTCGTAGATGTCCTTGTGGCAGATGACAGCCTGCTCACTGGCACACACAACGCCGTTGTCGAAGGTCTTGGACATGAGGATGGAGCTGACCGCCATCTTGATGTCTGCACTCTTGTCCACCAAGGCTGGGGTATTGCCCGGTCCCACCCCGATTGCCGGAATGCCTGATGAGTAGGCGCTCTTGACCATGGAAGGTCCTCCGGTGGCGAGGATGAGGTTAACCAGTGGATTGCGCATCAGATAGTCGGTCTTCTGTACCGAAGGTTCGTCGATCCAGGCGATGATGTCCTCGGGAGCCCCTGCTTTCACAGCTGCCTCAAGGATGATCCTGGCAGCTTCGCAGGTGCACTCCTTGGCGCGGGGGTGGGGGCTGAAGATGATGGCGTTTCGGGTCTTGAGGCTGATGAGGCTCTTGAAGATGGCGGTGCTGGTTGGGTTGGTGGTGGGAATGATGCCGCAAATGACGCCCTTGGGTTCTGCAATCTTCTTGATGCCGAAGCCCTGGTCGGTCTCGATGATGCCGCAGGTCTTGTCATCCTTGTACTTGTTGAAGATGTACTCGGCGGAGAAGTGGTTCTTGATCACCTTGTCTTCCAGGATTCCCATGCCTGTCTCCTTGACGGCCATGGCTGCGAGCTTGATGCGCTCGTCGTTTGCTGCAATGGCTGCAGCTCTGAATATGGTGTCAACCTGCTCCTGGGTGTAGGTTGAGAATTTGATTTGTGCGCGCTTCACCCGCTCAATGAGAGACTGCAGCTCTTGCTGCCCTTCAAAGAGTTCGGTTGGTTGCTTGATTTCTGCCATGATGCACTCCTCTGGTGGTTTGATGGCCCGAATGTATAAAAAATTATCTATTATGGTCAAGAGGGTATGAAGTAAATATGTGAGAATATTACAAAGCTAATGCACCAAAATGCATATCAGTGCAGATAAACAGGAGGAAATGAAAATAATTGGATAAATATTACCGAAATTAGAGTTTTAATTATACGAATGGTTGTTTATTTTAGGATATTGCTCAACAACGCCGTAAACAGCACACACCCCGAAAGCAGGAGAAACAATGGTTCCTTGATTGCCCGTTTTTGTTGTTTCTGCACGGCCTGTTCGGTTCCATTGCCGGAAGCGGCGCTCTGCAGGGCCTGGTCTATGCGCTTGACAAGGCTCCCCTTGGTTGTGCGGAACGAGGAGGAGAGTTGGCCGAAGTAGGCCAGGTCGAGCAGCAGGATGGAACCGGCCTTTCCCTTCAGGCGTGGGTTGCTTGCCGTCAGGCACTGGCTGGCTGCCAGCAGGCTCATCAGCCGGAGGGCCTTGGTGAAGGCAAGCGTGAGGGAGCCTTCGGTGAAGGCAACCGAACCGAGGGAGAGCAAGACCTTGCCGTTGGGTTCGAACAGGCTGAGGATGGCGAGCGAAACAAGCAGCATGAGTGGGGGAAGCAGGCGGATTTTCCTTCGGGCGGTGAGTTGCAGGAGGTACATGCAGAGGGTGAGCAGTGCAAGGTAGGAGAGCGTTTGCGTAAAGAGAATTGCTGCAATGCAGAGAAGCGAGGCGATGGCCACCCTCGGAAGGTAGGCTCCCTGCTCAACCACCGGCAAGGCAAAGTTGATGCTCTCATCATCCAAGGAGTGGGCAAAGGAGCTCTTCTGGACATAGATTTCTGCCAGGAGTCCAAGGGCGAAGCTTGAGAGCAGGCCAAGGGTGAGCATGAGCGGGGCGGCAACCCAAATGGAAGGTCCATAGGCCACCAAGGCTGCCACTGCAAGCTGAGCCAGGTTGCTGACAAAAGCTCCGACGAGGCTGATGCCCACCAGCGAAACCTTCGACTTGAGCAGAAGCTTTACCGCTTTCATGGCAATGCCGCTGGAGAGGGTCCCTGCAAGGGAGATGAGAAAGAGGTAGGAGAAGAGTGTTCCGGATACCATGCCTTGCCCGATTGCCTTCAGCAAGAGAATGAACAGGTAGGCTTTCCATCCCATGCTTTCGAGGATGATGAGCAGGGGGAGGTTCGCCAGTCCCAGGCGCAGGAAGGGAAGGGGTTTGGGTATGAGATACTCCACAGAGGAGAGCAGCAGGGTGGTTGCCCCTATGAAGGCGATCTTTCGTTCAGTTTGCGACATCATCCACCTCCAGATCGGCAGTGTTGTCTCCCACTATGGTGAGCAATACCTTGTTGGGAAGGCAGGCTATCCAGGCACGGGCGCTGGAGATGGGGCGTTGGAAGGTGCAACTCTTGGTGGGGCAGGAAGAGTCATGGATATGTGCCTGTCCGTCCTCGATGATGATGTGGGTATCGCCGAGCGGGCCTTCGACATGGATCTCACGGTCGACGGCGAGGCTGTAGCGGTAGGTTGCCGTCTCTGTCTGCACCTGAACGTAGCCGCTTCCCCCGCCCAGTGTCCTGCTGCTGATGGCAAGGATGGCCAGGATGCACAAGAGGAGAATGATGCTGTCTCCGATCAGGCTAAGGCGGCTGCGTTTCATGCAACGCAGTGTAGCGTGGATGGGATGGGTTATCAAGAGAAGGTCAGGTACACACAGATGTTCGGCAGGTGGAGTATGTGAGCTTGGGGAGAATACTTTGACAGATGGTTCACACTGTGCGTATTATACAGAGGCATTGTGAAGATACTGTGGAGTATTATGGTGTGTAATCTGGAACGCTTGTCAGACGTTCGAAGGTATGGTGATGTTGTTTATGAAAATGTTGTATGTCGTTGATGGCAATGGTGAAGAGCGGGATGGTATCAAGCAGTACTTCGAGCTTTCAGGATATGAGGTGCAGGCTTTCGAGGATTTGCATGGGGTGCAGGTGGCGCTCTCCCGACAGACTCCTGACCTGATGCTGATGGAGGTGCAGTTTCCCGACGGCGATGGGTTCACCTTCCTCAAGAAGCTGAAGCAGACCTACTCCTTTCCGGTGATCTTTGTAACAGCCCGTGTTGCGGAGAGCGATAGGATACTGGGCTTTGAGCTGGGGGCTGACGACTATGTATGCAAGCCGTTCAGTTCCAAGGAGCTGGTGTTGAGGGTGCATGCCCTCTTTCGGCGCATCGATTTCAGCGTTTCGGCTTTCAGAAGCGGCAGCACCTGGACACTGGGAAACTCGGTCCTGCAACTGGATGAGGTGAGCCACCTCTTTTCGGTGGACGGGAACCAGGTTCCCCTCACCGCTGCAGAGTGGAGGATCATGAGCTACTTGGTGAGCAACAGTGGCATCCTGATCACCCGATCCCAGATTCTGGAGCACTGTTTCGACTACAGTTTTGAGTCGTACGACCGTATCGTCGACACCCATGTGAAAAACATGCGGGCGAAGATGGGGCCGCTCGGATCGCAATGGATTGAGACCGTACGTGGATATGGGTACCGGTTTGCCGGCAAGAGCACATCGACCAAGCCCCAAGGGGGCGCTGAGGTACAGGAATAACCTATGGGACAAGAGAACCAGGAGCTCATTTATATTGTTGAGGATCATGACGTGATCCGAGAAGGGGTGCGCCAGTACCTGGAACTTTCGGGGTATACGGTTCGGGGTTTCGGGACGCTCAAGGCAGCGAAGGAAGCGGTGGCGAGTCAGCTTCCCAACCTGCTCATCCAGGATGTCATGCTTCCCGATGGGGATGGGTTTGCCTTCGTGAAGCAACTCAAGCAGAAGTGTGACTGTCCGGTCATTTTCATGACTGCCCGCAGTGAGGAGAGTGATCGTATCCTTGGCTTCGAGCTTGGCGCCGATGATTACATCTCCAAGCCGTTCTCGCCCAAGGAGCTGGTGCTTCGGGTGCAGGCGGTGCTTCGCCGCTACCACAACGGCAGCTATCATCCTTCCGACGGAAGGTTGTATGTCGGGGAGCACTGGATGAAGTTTGATGAGCAGAACCACCGCCTGGAAGTTGACGACACCGAAGCGGTTCTTACTGCTGCGGAGTGGAGGATCCTTTCCTATCTGATAGGGAACTCCCACCACTTGGTGTCGCGCTCCCAGATACTGGAGGAGTGCTTCGACTACAATGTGGAGTCGTATGAGCGGGTGGTGGACACCCATATCAAGAATATTCGGTCCAAACTGGGTGATGGGCCCTGGATCGAGACGGTTCGTGGCTATGGATATCGCTTCATCGGCCATGAGAAAGACAGTGGAGAGCTATGAGAAAACAGTTTGTACGACTATTCCTGGGCTTTGTCCTGGTGGTGGCCGTGGTGCTCGGCATCCAGGGAGCAGTCTTTCTGCTGAGTGTGCAGAACCAGCGCCATTCCTGGACTGAGTCGGTTTTCCAAGAGTATTTGTCTTCATTCACCACAAACCTGAAAAAGGGGCTTGCTTCGTCATCCCATACCTTGCTCTCTCTCGAGGGAGTCTTGCTTGCATCAGCGGATGACCGGGTCAGTGGTTTGTATATCCGCAATCCCGATGGGGCGGTGGTGGTTGCCTACGGCAATACCAGCAGCGGCAACACGCTTCCGGTACCCAGGATGCGGCCCCCCGAGCAGATGCGCGACATGCATGAGGACCAGCAGCTTCCCATGGCCCAGGAAGAGGTGGATGATCAGGAGTTCACCTCATCCGAGATGCAAAGTGATGTCTATGTGGTGAAGATCATCCAGAATGGCCCCATGGCCTCGCTGATGGTGACCAAGCAACCTGAACCGCAGAAGCAGACGATTCTCCTTCCTTCCCGCGTGAAGGCAACCGATATAGCGGGAAGCATGGTGCTGATGTACAACAATGAGGTGCTCGGTTCGGTGGATGTCCTGACCTACACCCCCTTTACCTATAAGGATACGGGAAGGCTCTTCAAGGGGCTGCTCTATCCTTTCCTGTTTTCCATGCCCTTTGCCTTTTTGATCGCCTTGCTTATGGCAGCATCCATCTCCCGAAGAAGCCAGCGCTATACCCAGGGTATCGAGAAGGCACTTACCATTCTCAGTCGTGGTGAGAATGGTGTGGAGCTGCCTCCTACCAAGATCGATGAGCAGA
>RZYT01000482.1 GCA_009930195.1 Spirochaetia bacterium
CAGATGGGTGTATCGGTGACCGGTGACAGTTACTGGCATGGGAAGGGTTCTTCGCTGCATGCCGATGTCGTGACCCAGGCCTATGGGGCAGGAACCTACATGGTCACGCAGATGGAAGACAATGCCTTTGGTGTGGCTGCCATGAACGCTGACAAGCTCGATCGCCTCATCGTGGTACGTGACGTGGTCAACTACGACCAGCCGTATCCGACGCAGACGGTACTTGAGAGCCTTGATGCATCCTCGGGCGCCTTCTCCATGGGGATGAAGAACGGTTTTGCCGTTGCTTCGAAGATCATCAACACCTTGGCGGGGAACTGGGATGCCTATGGTCCCTCCACGCCCAGAAACCAATGAGCATCCAATCATCGAGAAGTGATGGGAATGGTAGGCCGGCTTCCTTCGGGGGGCCGGCCTCCTTTCGCTGCTGCTGATTGCATCGGGTGCAAGAATCCTCTACCCTAGGGTATGGATGAAACGCGCAAGGAAGAAGCACTCACCTCTCTCCGGTCCACGATCCGCAAGCTGGAGAAGGCTCATCAGAGCCAGATGTCGCGTGGCTTGCATGCCCCTGTAACGGCAGCCCGGCTCGAGGCTATGCGCATTGCCTATGCGGTGGTGGCTGAAGAGGATCTTTCCGGGTTCACCAAAGCACACATGAAAGAGGCACAGAAGGTGCTTCTCTCCCTGCTTCCCTCACTTTTCCGGATGCAAACGAAATTCGCTGACAACTCAAGTCAACATACGCTGTTGGTACGCAGGATCCGATCGATCGATCTGGCGCTCTCGCGCATGGAGGAGCTGGTTGGAGAAGATCTCTGCCAGGAGTGACCGGTAGGTTGTTTCAATCTCCTGTTCATCAAGCAGTACACTTTTGCCTTGCCTGATCACCCACTTGCCGTTGACCATCACCTCCCTGATGTGCTCACTTCTGGTAAAGGTCAGGGTATTGAAAGCCACGTTGGAGAACGTGGGCAGTTCCACCAAGGGTGACAGTGAGAGCGAGTCTTCGATGAAGAGCAGGTCAGCGCTGTTCCCCACCTCGATGGATCCCTGGTAGAGCTGGGGAGCGGGGCTTGTGGTTGCCAACTTCCAGACATGCTCTGCCTTCCAGCGTTCGGGATGGCTGTCCATCTTCAGCTCACGGTACGTGGTTCGCATCACTTCCCAGATGTCATGGGTGAGGAAATCGGTACCCAAACCGATGCGTGCACCCCCTTGGAGCAACTGCCCAAGTGCCATGGTGCCTTCACTGCACAGTTGGTTTGAGACAGGGCAGTGCACCAGATATGCTTGGCTTTCACACAGCAACTGCTTGTCCTCCTCATCGGTTTCGATGCAATGGAAGAGGAGGGTATCCTTGCCGAGCAATCCTTCACGATCA
>RZYT01000118.1 GCA_009930195.1 Spirochaetia bacterium
TCAGCCAACCGCTCTCCCTCATAGCTGGTGGTGCGCACCACCACCGAAGCATACTGGGTGGGCATGCAGCCGCAGAGGGCGATGCACCCGTTGCCATAGCGCTTGTCCAGCAAGGAGAGCACTTCCCTCCCTTCGTACTCCACCCGTATTGCAGCACCTTGGACAATGATGGCCACCTGCTGCAACTCGTCGGTCGACCAGGAGAGAGCAATCTTCTTGAGAGTGGTACGCTCCAAGAGCTCCACGCTCTGCACCTCAAGCCCCCCTGCGGTAAAGAAGAGCCCATAGTGGTGCAGACTGGACTGGTAGCGGAACAGGATGCCGCTGAACAGGTCCTTGGAAAGCGGACGCAACGAGACTTCCAGGCGGTAGTCCTGCCATGCCACATCCCCTGCCACCAAGGTGGGCAGCGTCCCCTTCTCAACCGGCTCCTGGATGCGGGAGAGCTCCATCCGATGACTGCCGTCCAGAAGAGGGTTGGTCACCAGCCAGGTAGGACCCTTGTAGGTATAGTTGGCGATGGGGTCGTACCAGAGGCCGGTGTACCCAGGATTGGGATAGCAGTGGTACTCTCCCATGGCAGAGTGCTCCCGGTCATACGGGAAAGGGCCGAGGGGAAAGGAGGAAAAATCCTCATGAAGCAAGATATGTTCGTACACAAGCAACTCCTTGGGGCGGTACTACCAGGTGAGCAGGGAATCGACATCAACCGGAAGCGAGCTGGCGATCGACTTGTTCGCCGCTATTCCGGTCAGGATGGAACGCAGCCCATCGGTATGGTCAGCTTTCCGCTTCAGCGGATCGAAGGGAGGATCGGGGAGGAAGATGTCATCGAGCATGGTGGGGTCTCCTCCGCCATGGCCTCCGCTCTTTGTCTCGATCTCCACCTCGTAAGGGGTGTCGAGCAGCGGGCAGACGCGGATCTTGTGAAACACCGTCGCCCCCTCATCGCACATCTTTCCCCCGGCATTGATGTAGGGTTTCTCCAAGGCTGAGTACTCGATGCGGCCCTTGCTGCCGTTGATCGCCACATTAAAGCCCTCCCAGGGCAGGTAGGTGTTGAGGCTGTAGCTCATCATCGCCCCGCTCTTGTACTTGACCAGGACAGACATCGTGTCCTCGATGCTGATATCATCACTGAAGACCGAGCGGTCACGGATGTAGCCGCTCTCCTCTTCTGCATCAAGATAGAGCCCCTTGAGCGTGGGATTGCTCTCCAGGTCGATGGCAAAGGGGTCGTCCTTGGCTTTCTCGCTGCCATGGCAGCGGTAGTAGAAATCGGTCACCCCGCGCTTCTGGGCAGCAGCCTGCCCATAGAAGTTCAGCGCGCCGAAGGCAAACACCGTCTTGGGCTGGGTATCGAGCCAGAAATTGACCAGGTCGAAGTGGTGGGTCGACTTATGGACCAGAAGGCCACCGCTGTTGAGCTTGTTGCGGTGCCAGCGACGATAGTAGTCGGCACCATGCTGGGTATTGAGCAACCACTCGAAGTGCACGGAGAAGACCGACCCGATGGTCCCATCGGCAATGAGGGAGCGGATCTTGGAGTGATGCGGGGCATAGCGGTAATTGAACGCCACCCGGATGCTCCTGCCTGTCCGTTTCTGTGCATCAAGGATGGCCTGGGCCTTTTCGCTGTCGATGGTGATGGGCTTTTCGCAGATAACATCACAGCCCATCTCCATCGCCTTGATGATGTACTCGTCATGGGTTCGGTCGACGGTGGTGACAATGACCACATCGGGCTTGGTATCCTCAATCATCCGGGCAAATTCGCTGCTGTGGTAGGTGGGAACAGGCAGATGAGCGCACTGCGTGGCAAGGATGGTGTTGGCATACTCCATCCGCTTGCGGCTCATGTCGCTGAAGGCCACCAAGCTGCTGCTTTCTTGATATCGTGTGGCGATCGCCTCGTAAAACATCCGGGCCCGACCACCGGTCCCGACCTGGGCATACCGCTTCTTTTCCATGGTTCATACTCCCATTCATTCGCTGTTTGCACAGAAGTATACGACCAAACCGAGCAGTTGTCGTTGGCAGAAACCCAATGGAATTTATCCTTTTTCGTAGGTCAATAGTCAGTACGAGTAGTATGCCGGACCTTGGAGATATACTCCGAAGGGGAGATGCCCCCATGCATCTTGAAGAACCGGGAGAAGTATTGCAGGTTCTCAAAGCCCAGGCGCCAGCCGACCTCGCTGAGGGAGAGCTCGGTGTTCTGGATCAGCGAGAGGGAGTGCTCGAACTTCACCAAGTTGATGTACTTGATCGCAGACAAGCCGGTCTGCTTCTTGATCACCCTATAGAGGTAGTCCTGGTTGTAGCCGCACTCCTGGGCCATCTGCTGGAGACTGAAGGATGATCCCAGGTGGGTGTTGATGTAGGAGTCGACCATCTCCAAGACCTCGCTCTTGGTCCCAAGGGCACTTCCGCGCAGCTGATGGATGGGGTTCGACTCATACAAGGGAAGGGAGTGCTCGAGGCAGAGACGGTTCATGGAGAGCAGGCACTCGGCCAAGAGAGCGGAGGACATCGCCTTGTAATGCAGGGCTTTGCGCTGTCCTTCCAGCACGATCCTGCTCAGGAGGCTGTAGATCAGGTTCTCCCGGTCACTGAACTTGGTCTCGATGTCCAGAAGGACCTCCTGCAGGTAGGGATCGCCGGCAGTGAACTTCACCTCCAGCATCTTCACCCCCTCCTTGCTCGTGGCCTTGAAGGCATGGTAGCGCCCCTTGCGGCAGAAGACGATGTCTCCGCTCTGCAGCTCATAGGGAACCCCATCGAAGTAGTTGCAGGCACTTCCGGCGATCACGAGCTGGACCTGGTAGTCGTCCTGGTGGTAGTGCTCCTCCTTGCCTGACCCCAGCTTGTAGAAGAACCGTCCTGATGAGGTGATGCGTACATCCATGGTCTGCTGTGCTCCCTTGTGCAGGTGGGATGATTCCTATATCCTGCCTTCAATCATCCTATAAAAGAAGGGGAGAAGAGAACAAGTCCGTATCTACGAAAAAGTATAACTATTTTTCCCTTTCTGCTAACGACGGGAGAAAACTGCCCTCCTATACTACCAACAACCAACATCCACATGAGGAGGATTACCATGTTGAACACCAAGCGCCTGTTGCTTGCTTTTGCCATCCTGTTGCTCTCTGTTGCCAGCGTGTCCGCCGCCGGTCAGAAGGAGAGCTCAGCGGCTGAAATTCCAAGCCTGAAACTCGCCACCGCCGACAATACCTACGGCCTGAGCACCGACCCCGAACTGCAGGGAGCCATCACGGCCCTGATCGAAGCGAAGACCCAGACCAAGATCGAGGCGATCATCCCCCCGCTCGCTTCCTACACCGACAAGCTCGCCACCCTGGTCAACAGCGGTGATGTGCCCGACCTGTTCGTCGTCGCACAGGCCATGACCAAGATTCCGACCATGGTTGCCCGTGAGCAGATTCTTGACCTGACCGACTACATCAAGAACAGCCCCGCTCTTTCCAAGCTCGACCCCAGTCTCTTCAAGGACCTGCAGATCGACGGAAAGACCTACTTCGTTCCCTACAACTACCCCAAGAGCAAGGCTCTTTTCCTGCGCAAGGACCTGATGGAGCAATATGGTGTGAACCTCAGCTCCACTCCCACCGCAGAGGAGTTCAGGACCGAGATGGCAAAGTTTGTCGGCAAGGGCATCATCCCCTTCAACTTCCCCAAGTGGGTCGACAACTTCCAGTTCTTCTACAACTCCTTCGGTGCCTGGGGCGGCGTCTACCAGAAGGATGGAGCCTTCATCGACGGGTTCCAGACCGAGGAGATGAAGCAGGCCCTCACCTACCTGCACCAGCTCTACACCGACGGCATCCTCAACCAGGAGTTCATCACCACCGAGAACAGCGGCATGCGTGAGAAGACCTATACCGGCCAGGCTGCTTCTTCCATTGACTATGTCACCAACTACATCAACTACGTGCAGAACACCACTGCCGCCAACAAGTACACCGACATGCACCTCATCTACAAGATCGTGGGACCCAACGGGTACGGCGGAAGCCTGAATGAGGCAACCCAGACTGCATTCGTTGTCTCTTCCAAGACGAAGAACCCCGAGGCAGCGGTCCGCGTACTGGAGACCATCGTCACCGACCCTGAGGTCTATCCCGCATTCTTCGGCATCGGCCTGGAAGGCAAGCACTACACCCTGGATGCCGATCGCAAGATCGTACCCACCGCCAAGGCTTCCAACAGCGGATACAAGTACACGCTCAACTACCTCAGCGACTCGTTCCTGGATATCGATATCAACAATCTGAGCTTTGCACTCTCTTCTGCACTGCAGCAGGGCCTGCCCAAGCAGATTGAGCACATCAAGGCAATGCAGGCCAACCTTGGCCCCAACCATGCCGCCGATGTTCCGGTGGGCGTCTCGGTCACCTACGACCGCGTTGCTCCCTCGATCAAGAGCACCCGCGAATCGATCGCAACGAAGATCATCGTCGGCACCGTCTCTGTGGACCAGGGAATGGCCGAGTACGGGAACTTCTGGAAATCGATCAACGGACCGAAGATCCTGGAGGAACTGAACGCTGCACGCTAAGGTGCATTCGAACCTGGTTGTCATCGGTTTCCGGGCTATCCCGGAAACCGATTCTTTGAAGAGATGCTGAGAGGTTGCATGAAAGAGGACGCCCAGAAACAAGCCCATGACCTGGTCGGGAAGCTCAAGCTCAAGGAGCTGATGGCCCAGCTTCGTCACGATGCGCCGGCGATCGAGCGGCTGGGCATCCCTTCCTACAACTGGTGGAACGAGGGTCTGCATGGCTCTGCACGCAGCGGCACGGCAACCGTCTTTCCCCAGGCTATCGGACTGGCTTCGCTCTTCGACCCCGAATTCCTCTTCACCATCGCCGAAACGATTTCCATCGAGCAGCGGGCAAAATACAATCTGTACAGCAAGGAAGGGGACCGGGATATCTACAAGGGTCTGACGGTC
This sequence comes from Spirochaetia bacterium, assembly GCA_009930195.1. Lineage (GTDB taxonomy): Bacteria > Spirochaetota > Spirochaetia > Sphaerochaetales > Sphaerochaetaceae > Sphaerochaeta. Next base: position 4,976 of record RZYT01000118.1, read on the forward strand.
TGGTCCCCGAATGTGAACATCTTCCGCGATCCCCGCTGGGGTCGCGGACAGGAGACCTATGGGGAGGATCCCTATCTCACTTCTGTCTTGGCAGTCGCTTTCATCAAGGGCTTGCAGGGAGAGGGCAAGGTCCTCAGGACCGCCTCCTGTGTAAAGCACCTTGCCGCCCACAGCGGCCCGGAACCCATCAGGCACAGTTTCAATGCACAGGTGAGTGCAAAAGATCTTGAGGAGACCTATCTTCCTGCGTTCAAAGCTGCAGTTACAGAAGCGGATGTGGATGCGGTGATGGGAGCGTACAGCGCACTCAATGGCGAACCCTGCTGCGGCAGTTTCACCCTCATCGAGAAGGTGCTCAGACAGAAGTGGGGCTTTTCGGGGATGTACATCTCCGACTGCTGGGCAATCCGTGACTTCCATCTCAACCACAAGGTGACCAGAACTGAGGAGGAGTCGGCAGCGCTTGCGTTGAAAGCCGGCTGCGACCTCAACTGCGGCTGTGAGTACCAGGCGTTGGAGAAAGCCTACCAAAAGAAGCTCATCACCCGAGAGGACCTGAAGAGAGCAGCCCGCAGGGTCTTCACCACACGCTTCAGGCTTGGACTATTTGACAAGCAAACCGAATATGACACGCTTGGGCTGGAGAGCCTGGATAGCGAGCAGCATGCCGACTATGCCTATGAAGCCGCCCGCCGCTCCCTGGTACTGCTCAAGAATGACCACCTGCTGCCGCTTGATGTCAAAAAGCTTTCCAAGATTGCAATCATCGGACCGAATGCCGACTCCACCCGTGCCCTCTGGGGGAACTACCATGGGACTTCCAGCCGTTATACCACCATCCTCAAAGGCCTGCGTGACCATCTCCAGGGGCGGACACAGATTCTCTACGGCGAGGGGAGCTCACTGACCAAAGAGCGTGTGGAGCGCTTGGCAAAGGAAGACGACCGCCTCGCTGAGGCCGTCTTTCTGGCAAAGGCCAGCGATGTGGTGCTGCTCTGCCTTGGTCTTGATGAGTCGGTGGAGGGAGAGATGCACGACGATGGCAATGGCGGCTGGGCAGGGGACAAGAAGGATCTTCTGCTTCCCCTGTGCCAGAGGAAGCTGCTCAAGGCGGTTGCCTCCACCGGCAAGCCCGTCATCGTGCTGCTGCTCAGCGGTGGGGCCCTCGATCCCCAGATCGAAGCCTATCCGAATGTAAAAGCACTCATCCAGGGTTGGTATCCAGGACAAGCGGGAGGAAGGGCGGTTGCAGACCTGCTCTTCGGCCAGTACAGTCCTTCGGCGGTCCTTCCCATCACGTTCTACAAGGCCGATGCCACGCTTCCCCCTTTCACCGACTACTCCCTGGAGGGAAGGACGTACCGCTATGTACCGCACGACCAGGTGCTCTTCCCCTTCGGGTTCGGCCTCTCCTATGCTTCGTTCAGCTATGCGCTGGAGGAGCCGGAAATACAAGGAGATGGATCGGTGCTGGTCACCGCCCGGGTGCGCAACACCAGCTCGGTCGACAGCCGCCATGTGGTCCAGCTCTATCTATCGGGCGAATGCCCCGATCTTCCTCCCCACCCGGTATTGGCAGGATTTGCGAGTCTTTTCCTTCCTGCCGGTCAGGAACTCACCCATACCTTTCTCCTCAAGGAAGCACAGTTCACCGCTGTCAACCAAGAGGGTCAGCGATATGCCGTCAAGGGCAGGGTTCACCTCTCCTTCGGTGGCAGCCAAGGCGATGAGCTGAGCCAAAGGCTCGGCGCTGCGCCGGTCTCACACACAACTTTCATTCGTTAGGAGTCATGCGATGGCAGACAAACGTACGGT
>RZYT01000119.1 GCA_009930195.1 Spirochaetia bacterium
CCTGCAGCCTATCTGCTCGGGCGCTTCCTCGGTCTCGACGCCCTTTGGTACTCGTTCATCATCGCAGAAAGCGCATCCCTTGCCCTGACCATCTACTTCTTCATTCACCTGTACAAGAAGCGGATCAAGACGCTGGGAGCATAAGCAAGAAACCTGTACGTTGCAGGTAAAGAAAAGAGAATCCCCGCTTCCTTGCCGATGGCAAAGGGGGCGGGGCATATTTTCGGCTTCTCTCAAGCAGCTTCCAAACTTTTATCAATTGTTCTATTAAAATTATACATTCTGATGTATGCTAATAGCGACAATTTGGAAGTATTCATACTCAGCATCCCTACATCATTGTTTTAGTTCCATATTGAATTGAAAACTAGGGAGCTTGTATGAAAAATTGTATCACACTAATCGTAGTCATTTTATTTGGCTGTACCTCTATTGCTGCTACAAATTCTCCTTTTCTCTTCATCACAGACATCAATTCGATGAATATTCAGCACATTTTTGATGAAGATGGTGAAATAGAATCACAAACAGGAGCATTGGCTTTCTCCTTTCTTGCAGGTAATGAATTCATTAGTCGACCGAATTCACAAACAATGATATATGCTGGCATAGGATTAACAGAAGCCTTTTTTAATAATAATATGCTGATTCAAACTGATACAATAGTTGGGCTCACCAACTATTTCCATCCATATCCGTTGGTACTTGGATTGGAATCATCACTTCTGACAAACCAATTCTTACTTAGCGGGAGCACAAGTACAAATAATTCATATACGATTTTTGATTCGTTCAATACTACTGTATATTTTGGCCTATACGCTGATGCGTTAGTGCCAAACTTATTAAGGGGAGGAGAAACCAAAAATCGAATCAGTATTTTGTACTCTTTGAATTTTGTTTTATCTGAGAATCAACAAGCCTACACATATGGACTCAAGGTGCGAGTCGAGACAAGAGGACGAACATTTGATACGCGGTAGTGGGGCAAAACCCATCCTAACCTTTCCTCCAAAAGAGAATCCCCGCTTCCTTGCCAGTGGCAAAGAGGGCGGGGATTTTCTTGCTTACTCCCACTCAATGGTCCCAGGGGGCTTGCTGGTGATGTCGTAGAGGACACGATTCACTCCAGACACCTCGTTGCAAATCCTGCTTGCAGCATTCTGGAGCACATCAGGGGGGAAGCGGAACCAGTCAGCGGTCATTGCATCCTCGCTGGTCACTGCCCGAAGCGAGCACACTTCCTCATAGGTACGCTCATCGCCCTGCACTCCCACGCTCTTGACCGGAAGCAGACAGGCAAGCGCCTGCCAAATATCATGGTAGAGCCCAGCCTTGCGAATCTCCTCAATGAAGATGGCATCAACATCACGCAGGGTATCCAGGCGTGGCTTGGTAACCTCGCCAACACACCTGACCCCAAGACCCGGACCTGGGAACGGATGACGGGTCACCAGCTCCTCGGGAAGACCAAGCTCCCTGCCGAGTGCACGAACCTCATCCTTGAAGAGTTCCCGGAGCGGCTCAAGCAAATCCCACTTCAGGTCTTCGGGAAGGCCACCCACATTATGGTGGCTCTTGATCGTAGCCGACGGTCCGCCGGAGGGACTCTTGCTTTCGATTACATCCGGATAGAGCGTTCCCTGGGCAAGGAAGGAGATTTCCCCAGCCTTGCGGGCCTCATCATAGAAGGTGTCGATGAATACCTTGCCGATGATCTTGCGCTTGGCCTCGGGCTCGGTAACGCCTTTGAGAGCGGAGAGGAAGGCTTCTTCTGCGTCAGCATACTGAAGACGGATCTTGTAGTTGTCCCTGAAAACCTTCTGGACCATCTCAGCCTCGCCCTTGCGAAGCAGGCCGTTGTTGACAAACACACAGACCAGCTGGTCTCCGATGGCTTCGTGAATCAAAACCGCTGCCACAGCTGAATCGACGCCGCCGCTCAAACCACAAAGCACCTGTTTGTCACCAACCTTGGCACGGATGTCCTCAATTGCCGTAGCAATGAAAGAACCCATATCCCAGTTTTGCTCTGCCTTGCAGATTCCCAGGACAAAGTTCTCAAGAAACTGCTTACCCTGTGCAGTATGAACCACCTCGGGGTGGAACTGCACACCGTAGAAACGCTTTTCATCATGTTCCAGTACCGTATACGGACAGTTGGGGGTACTGCCGGTCTGCACAAACCCCTCGGGCAGGGCAGAAACGGAATCCCCGTGGCTCATCCACAACCGTGAGTTGGCACTGATGCCCTTGAGCAGCGAAGACCCTTCGGTCAGTACGGTAAGGTCGGCAAACCCATACTCACGCTTATCGGGACGCTGTACCTCACCCCCGTTCTGGATGCTCATCACCTGCAACCCGTAGCAAATGCCCAGGATGGGGATTCCAAGGTCGTAGATCGCCGGGTCCGGGCGGGGGGAACCCTCAGCCCTGACCGAAGCAGGACCGCCACTGAATATGATGCCCGTCGGCTTCATGGCCTTCAATTCCTCTGCACTGGTGGTAAAGGGAACAATCTGGCTATAGACGTGCATCTCCCGTACCCTGCGTGCGATCAACTGGCTGTATTGCGCACCAAAGTCCAGCACTACAATGGTGTCATGGGAGAATTGTTGCATGCAGCACTCCTCTATCTTCTGAATTTGTTGCGAGTATACCGAAAAGCTGTGCGAATTGCTACCAAGCAAGCGAACGAACAGGAGGATAGGCCTTCTTGACTGCACTGGATACACCAAGGCCCAGAACAAAGCCTACGCCACTCTGTGCAATATTGCCAGGAATCTCAGCAGCCGCCACACTGACCGTACTGATGAAGAGTGCAGAGAGGGCAAAATACCCCAAGGAAACGGTCGCGATGCAAACCAGACCGGCAAGCAGCTTCCTTGCAAAAGATACTGCCTCATTACCCTTCTGACGGACGATGAGTGCAATCAGCAAACCTTCCACTCCGTGCACCACGAAGGAGATCGGAGCCCACTGGGCATAGCCGCTGATCAGGTCAGCCAAAGCTGTTCCCAAACCGGCTGCAATGAAGGCAGACCAAGGACCAAACGTGAATGCGATGAAGCAGATCGCAACATCACAGAGATTCAGATATCCCTTGGCAGTCGGGATACGAACCACGAGCGTAAACACCACCACTACGGCCGTCAGAACGGCTACCATGGCTACCTTCAAGGCATTTCTATTCTGTTGCATTATGTATCTCCTATCGAACCCTGAACAGGGCCCAAAACACTACCAGCATGATACAAGAAAGCAGAATATGGGTAAAGGGATGTCGGTAGGAGGAGAGATCCTTGTAGCTGGTGCGTTTTTGTTCACGACCGAAACCACGCAGTTCCAGGCTCATGGCTAGATTGGGAATGGAACGGAGTGCGAAAACCAAGGCACTGGTGAGTGTGGGCACCAAATCTTTCAGCCGCTGGAAGATTCGCTTTCCCTGTTCACTCTCCGCCTCCCTGAGGCTGTGGGACTCAGCAATCTGGGAAAAACTCTCTGCAATGAAAGGAATGTAGGTGAATGCAAGGGTGACCACCAGACCAGCCTTATAGGGAAGGTGGAAGGCCCGAAGGGCAAGCATCACCTCCTGCATGACAGTGGTGGCAAACAGCAAAGTACAAGCATACGTGATGCCGATGAAGCGTCCTGCCAGCCGTACAGCCTGTTCCAGTCCCTCTGCGGTGATGAGCGTGAAAGAACCGATGGTGACCAGGCTCTCTCCATCCCGTACATTGAACGGCATGAAGAGAACCATGAACAGCAACATAGGCAGAATGGAAAGGAAGGTCTTGGCAATGTGGGAGAAGCCGGTGTTGATCGCGCCCAGCAGTACGAGCAACCCTACCACCGTGTACAGGCCTACCAAGCTCACCGGCAGGAAAAACCAGATGCAAAGCAGAAGTACGGAGAGCAACTTTGCCCTTGGATCAAAGCGATAGAGCAAGCCCTTTCCCGCTACGAAGGTGTTGATCGTCATAGTGCGCAGAGCCTCCCCTTCTCTATGGAGTACGTTCTCTGCTCCACCCGTTTTGCAAACTGCTTGTCGTGGGTGATCAGAAGGATGCCGGCCCCATTTTGCCTGAGGTCCCTGATGATCGACAGCGCAGTATGATACGTCAGGGCACTGTCCAGCTCATCAAGGATGTAGAACGGTCGTTCCAAAAGGTAATAGACGGCTGCCTGAAGAGCCTTGCGCAGCGGATAACTCATGGTAGCTGGAGTATCGGAGAGGGAGAGCCCGAACAGATCGGCACAATGCTCGACTTTCCTGCGGATCTCTTCCGACTTCAGGTCACGCCTTCTTCGCAGTGACCAGGAGAGCTCATCCTGTACGGTGGGGAGAAAAATCTGCAGATCGGGGTTCTGGAAGAGATACCCCACCTTCTTGGAGAGCTCTTTTCCTGACAAAGCGGAGCCATCCACCTGTATGGAGCCACCCAGATACCCATCCAGGCCGCAAAGTATCCGGGAGAAGGAGCTTTTTCCGCTTCCGTTCGGACCGACCAAGGTAACCAGCTCACCGCTCTGGAGTGTGAAATGCGGAACATGGACTTTGAAGGAAGCCTCTTCCAATGTGCTCATCCTTCTGCGTTCGGCAACCAAGTCGGTACAGACCAACTGTCGCATGACGGGTGGAGCGCACACCTGGGAATCCAATGGGTTGGCAAGATCATCCTGGCAAAGCTGGGAAAAACGGCAGAGCAACTCTTTTCGTACGGGGGAGACGACCTTCTTGCCGTCCAACAGGAGCACTTGGTCAAAGAGCTTGTCAAACTCGGCCAGATAGCGGCTGGCAAGCACCAAAATGGTCTTGTTCCCCTTCTCTATCAACTCCTTGAGTTGGTCCCGCCACTTCTGGTCCAGATCATCAAAGGCTTCATCAAGAATCCAGAATCGGGCATCGATTGCCTCGGTGACTGCAAGCAGGACACGCTTGCGCTCTCCCCCGCTCAGCTCCTGCGAACTGGAGGTCCTGAGTCGATCGAGGCCCCAATGCTTGAGTGCGGCTTCAACCCTGCCTTTGATCTCTTCCTGTGATAGGCCCAAGGATTCAAGGGGGAAAGCCACCTCCTCCTCCACTGAATTCGCCACAAACTGCTCTTGGGGGTTCTGTGATACATAGGTGCATTCACTGAGCAGTTGCCAAGGCTCGACAGCAGAGAGATCATTGCCGAACACCTTGAGGTTCCCCTCAAGCGTCCCGGGAAAATATTTGGGACAGACCCCGCAGATGATCTTCGCCAACGTAGTCTTTCCCTTGTCGAACGGAGCGAGCAAGAGCGTCTTGCTGCCCGCTTCGACCTCCAGACTCAATCCTTCGAAGATGCTGTCACAAACATTTTCCCCATAGCTGTGGTAGGTGAAGCTGAGGTTTGTGATGGAGAGTGCTTTTTGCATAGGCACCCTAGACTTCGCCAGGGAGCTCGTCGAACCGCTTGGCGATGGTCCCATAGACCACCTCGTGGAGATTGGCTATCTGATTCTCATCCAATGTTGCCGTATCGATGGGTTCTGAGATGGAAAAATATGCATGCACCCGCTTTAGCCCATGCAGATGTTCCAGTCCTGCACGAAGGCCCTTGATCGTAATCGGCACGATGACAGCCTTGGACCGGGTAGCCAGTTTCAGGCTCCCGTTCTTCAGCTCACCGATTTTCCCGCTCTTGCTTCGTGTGCCCTCGGGGAAGATGAGCATGCTCCTCCCATCCTTCAGGTACTGGACCCCTTTGAGAATGGCTTTCACTGCATCGTGAGGGCTGGTCCGTTCTATGAAGATGCAACCCAGTGCATAACACCAGAGATTGATGATGGGTATCCGCCTCACCTCTGCTTTCGCAAGGATACTGGCCCAAAGCTTGGCAGGCCCCACGAATGCTACGATATCGAGCATGCTTTGGTGGTTGGCCATATAGCAGATGTTCGTTGCCGCGGGCAGATTCTCCCGTCCATCAACATGCACGGTGATTCCGAGAAAGAAGAGGATGGAGCTGCCGATGAAGTGACCGCTGTGTTCCAAATGGCGCTCGGCTTGTTTCCTCAGGCCAAAAAACCTGAGCAGGAAAGCAGGAACAAAGCCATAGAGGGGGGAGAGGATCAAAATGGGGAGGACAAACAGGGCTGCAAACGCAATACGAATCTTTTTCATGCAATCTCCTCCAACGTGCTAGGAAAAGTCCTGCGTTTTGTACAGTTTGGCATAGTGGCCATTTTTCTGGAGCAACTCGCTGTGGGTGCCCGACTCAACCAGTGTACCCTCATCAAGGACCAAGATGCAATCGGCATTCTTCACTGTCGTCAACCGATGGGCGATGACCAGAGCGGTCCTCCCCTTGGATAGACGGGCAAACGCTTCACTGATCAGCTCTTCGCTTTCGGTATCCAGACTACTGGTAGCCTCATCGAAAATCAGGATCGGAGGGTTTTTCAGAAAGACCCGTGCAATGGAGATGCGCTGTTTCTGTCCACCACTGAGCAGTGTCCCGCGTTCTCCGACCTGGGTATCAAGGCCCAGGGGAAGCGAGCGCACGAACGAACCGAGATTTGCCGCATCAAGAGCTGCCCAAAGCTGCTCATCGGTTGCATCAACCTTGCCGTATTTCAGGTTCTCGCGGATGGTGTCGTCAAACAGGAAGACATTCTGCTGCACAAAGCCGATGTTCTGGCGAAGGGAACTCTGCTTGAGCGAGTTGATATCCTGCCCGTCTATGAGAATCCGGCCGCTCGTCGGCTCATAAAAACGCGGAATGAGGGAGGCAAAGGTACTCTTGCCAGCCCCGGATTC
>RZYT01000120.1 GCA_009930195.1 Spirochaetia bacterium
TCCTCATAGTTGGTATCCATGTAGCCTCCATAACGGTTTCCTAATAGTACAAAGAGAAAGAGGTGCGGTCAAGCAAGCCCATTTGCAAAACGCCAATGCAGTGGCTATACTGCCTTCAAGGGAGACAGATCATGGAAACCAAGCAATTGAGCACCAAAACCTTGCATGTCCTGCTATTGCTGCAAAAGGGCGAGCTGACCGAACATCTCATCTATGACAGGCTTTCCAAGCGCGTGAAAGACGAGCACAACAGCAACGTACTCAAGCGCATCGGAGCCGAAGAACTCCGCCATGCCAAGATATGGGAAAACATCACCGGCAAGACAGCCAGACCAAACAAGGTGAAAGCATGGTTCTACAGCTTCCTTGCTCTCTTGCTCGGCTATACCTTCGTACTGAAAAAAATGGAAAGAGGTGAAGACAAAGCCACCCGCTTCTATGCAAGCATCATCGCAGAAGTTCCCCAAGCCAAGCAGATCAGCGAGGACGAGGACCGACATGAGCAACAATTGCTGGCAATGCTGGATGAAGAGCGGCTGCAGTACATCGGTTCGATGGTACTGGGACTCAGCGATGCGCTGGTAGAGCTCTCGGGCACCTTGGCAGGCCTTACCTTTGCCCTGCAGAACACCCGCCTCATCGCCCTCTCGGGCCTGATAACCGGCATCTCTGCAACCCTATCGATGGCAAGCAGCGAATATCTGTCGGCAAAGAACAGCGGGGACAAGAATGCTGCCAAGAGCAGTATGTACACCGGCATCGCCTACCTCTTCACGGTGGCATTCATGGTACTCCCCTACCTTCTGTTTGAAAGTTATGTCCTTGCCTTGGCAGTGATGCTCGCAACGGTGGTGATAATCATCATGCTCTTTACGTATTACACTTCGGTAGCGAAAGACCTGCCCTTCGGCAGACGTTTCTTGGAAATGGCGGCCATCAGCCTTGGGGTTGCCGCCATATCGTTTGTGATAGGAATCCTGGTAAAGCGATTCCTGGGAATTGACATCTGATGAAGTATCTTGATTTTGCGGGAAAAAAACTTTCCCAGATAGCACTCGGCTGCGACCACTATGGGGAAACCATCGCAGAAAGCACAGCCCTTGCCCAGCTTGACGTGTACGTGCAGGCAGGAGGAACCCTCCTCGATACCGCCCATATCTACGGACAGGAAAAGGCAGGAGGCCCTTCCACCAGCGAAACAGTGTTGGGCAAGTGGATGCATGCAAACGGCATGCGTGACAAACTCGTTGTGGCCAGCAAAGGCTGTCATCCCTACAAGGAGGACATGCACAAGAGCAGGATCAATGAGAAGGACATGCTGCTGGACATCAGCCAGACGCTCGACCAGCTGAAGACAGACGCACTGGACATCTGGTTCTTCCACCGTGACAACCTGCAGATGGGAGCGGACGAGATCATCGACCTGGCATCCCTATTGGTTGAAAAAAAGCTGGTCAGAAACCTGGGAGCATCAAACTGGACCACAAAGCGCATCGAAGAGGCGAACACGTGGGCTAAGACCCACCACAAACCCACCTTTGCCATCAGTGAGATCCAGTGGAGCCTGGCCCACTGCACACCCGAAACATGGGGTGATGACACCCTGGTCTGCATGACTGAGGAACAAAGGCTTTGGTACGAGAAGCATAACTTCCCGGTGATGTGCTTCGCCCCCCAGGCGAAAGGTCTCTTCTCAAAGGTCATTGCCGGCAAAACAGAGCAACTCAGCGTGCAAGCAAAAAACCGCTTCCTCACGCCCATCAACCTTGCTCTTGTCCCCAAGGTGGAAACACTTGCCAAGGAGCTGGACGTAAGCCCGGCAGCCATTGCCATGGCCTACCTTACCAGCCAGAAGAACCCAACCATACCCATAGCCGGCTCAAGCAAGGTCGGGCAAATCACTGAGACGCTTGCCGGAAGTGATCTTACCCTCACCGAGGAGCATCTGGCCTACCTCGGCTAAGCCTTGAATCCTCATTCCAGCCCCCTTGTGGAGGGGGGTGGATGAGAATTCGGCTGAAAACGCTTGCCTCTCTGAGAGCAGACTTGTAGGATGCTCAGTATGGTGCAATCACTCTCCCAAGTAGGGCTTTTTCTCTTTCTTATTCTGCTGGGCAACAGGCTCAAGCACATCGGCATGTTTCATGACAAGGAAGCGAAAACGCTCTCCAAAATTGCTCTGAACATCACCTTGCCTGCAGCAATCGTTGCCAGCTTCAACACCTTCAGCATGGACTACTCGCTTCTGATCCTCATCCTCTACGGAATCGTGGCGAATCTGGTGCTGATGGGTTTCTCCTACTTCATCAACCGCAAGGAGAGCAATGCCATTCGCACCTATGCGCTTTTCAACGGTTCCACCTACAATGTCGGCAACTTCTCATTTCCCTTTGTGCAGGCTCTGTTCGGATCTTCCGCCCTGGTGGCATCCTCACTCTTTGACCTGGGAAATGCCCTGATGACCACCGGCTTCATCTACTCACTGGGTTCCTCGATAGCCGGCGGACAGCGGCCCTCGATCAAGGACCTTTCGAAGAAACTCTTCACCTCAGTGCCCTTCATCGCATACCTGGTGATGATCACCCTCTCCTTTGCCTCCATCAGGCTCCCCGCTTTCCTGCAGGAGTGGATGGTGGCCATAGGAAAAGCGAACCCGATCATCGCAATGCTGATGATCGGGTTCATGCTCGAAATTCGTTTTGAGCGCAGCTGGATGCACCATACGGTTCGCCTGTTGTCGATCCGGTACGGGATGGCGATCCTGTTCTCCTACTACTTCTACAGCTTTACAGCCTTCAGCCCGGTGATCAAGACCGCCCTCATCCTGGCAGTGTTCGCTCCGGTCTCCTCCATCTCGGTGGCTTACACCGAACAAGTAACAGACCAGAGCAGGCTTGCTTCCTTCACCTCATCACTGTCGGTGATCATCAGCATCGCCTGCTACGCCTTCATCGCCCCACTGCTCGCTTAGCCGAACAGGTAGGAGTTGAGCAGGTTGTTCAGGTACTCCTGCTTGCCGCTCCTCTTCTCAATACGTACGGTGCGGCCAAGGTCTGCGAGCTGTGCAAGCGTCAACTTGCCTTCCTCAAACTTCTTGCCGTCCCCGCTGTCAAACGAAGCATAGCGTTCCTTGACAAAGGCATCCATGACGCCATCATCAAGAATCTTCTGGGCAACCTCAAGACCAAGTGCGAAAGTATCCATACCACCGATATGCGCAATGAACAGATCCTCGAGGTCGGTGGAGTTGCGTCTTCTCTTGGCATCGAAGTTGAGACCGCCGTTTCCAAGACCGCCGTTGCGCAGGATGACCAGCATTGCCTGGGTGGTCTCGTACACATTGGTCGGGAACTCGTCGGTATCCCAGCCGTTGATGCTGTCGCCCTGGTTGGCATCGACACTCCCGAGCATTCCGCGGTCAGCGCAAACCTGCAGGTCATGGCTGAAGGTATGTCCAGCAAGCGTGGCATGGTTGGCCTCGATGTTGCACTTGAAGTCCTTGTCCAGACCGAACTCCTTCAAGAAGCCGATCGTGGTGGCGGCATCATAGTCATACTGGTGCTTGGTCGGTTCCATCGGCTTGGGCTCGATGAGGAAGGTTCCCTTGAAACCGATGCTGCGTCCATAGTCCCTGGCCATGGCCAGGAAGCGTGCAAGATGCTCCTGCTCGCGCTTCATGTCGGTGTTGAGCAGGCTCATGTAACCTTCTCGTCCACCCCAGAAGACGTAGTTCTGGCCACCAAGCTTGACGTTCACATCCAAGCTGTTCTTGATCTGCACGGAAGCCCTGGCCACGACCTTGAAGTCGGGGTTGGTGGCAGCACCATTCATGAAGTTGGGATGACTGAACACATTGGCGGTATTCCACAGGAGCTTGATGCCGCTGGCCTTCTGGCGGGAAAGCAGCTCATCGGCGATCTTGTGGTAGTTCTTCTCGTACTCGGCTGCATCGCTGCTGTCCGGGGAAGCATCGATATCATGGAAGCAGTAGAACGGGGTTCCCATCTTGGTAAAGAACTCGAATGCAGCGTCCGCCTTGGCAACGGCATTTGCATAACGGTCTTCCTTGCGGAACGGGAAGTCGATCGTGGCGTTGCCGAACGGATCGGTTCCGTCTGCACAGAAGCTGTGCCAGTAGGCGGTGGCGAAGCGAAGGTGCTCTTCCATGGTCTTGCCGGCGATCACCTTCTTGGCATCATAGTATTTGAAAGCCAAGGGGTTCTTGCTTCCCTTGCCTTCGAACTGAATCTTTCCGATTCCCTTGAAGTACTCTTGGTCTCCAACAAAATACTGCATACAACCCTCCTATTTGAACAAAGGCGTCATCGCCTCTACATACCCTTGATAGCGAGCATAGGCCTGTGCATACTGCACGCCTGCTTCCCTATCCGGTTCACACGATTTCGACTCGTCAAAGAGCACATGCTCCTTGGCAAGATCCACAATCGATCCACCTGCAACAGTCCACAGGGCTTGCAGGGCAGCACCGAACGCTGCACTCTCAGCCACCTTGGGAACCGCCAGAGGCAGTTGCATCACATCACAAGCAATCTGTCTCCAGATTGCACTCTTCGCACCACCCCCGGTCAGGATGATCCTGCTCGGAACGAAACCCAGCTCCCGGAAAGCATCCAAACCACCTTTCATGGCGTAGATTGAGCTCTCCAGAGCAGAACGGGCAATGTTCTGCACCTTCATGTTGCTCATGTCCAGCCCTGCAATGACACCCTTGCCGTGGGGAAGGTTGGGAACCCTTTCCCCGTTGAAGAAGGGAAGCATCGTCACCCCCTCACATCCTATCGGGGCTTCGGCAGCCAATTGGTCGAGCTTCTTCACATCGTAGCCGAAGAGCTCCCGCACCGACTCTGTGGTGATCGTACAGTTCATGGTGCACAAGAGCGGAAGATACCCGCCGGTGGAAGAGCAGAAAGCGGCCAAACGGCCCTGCTTGTCAGTGATGCAGGTGTCGCTGTACCCAAACAGGGTCCCACTGGTTCCCATGCTCATCGTCAAGTCACCCTTTCCGACACAACCGGTTCCGATGGCACCTGCCATGTTGTCCCCAGCACCGCAGGAAACAGGAATCCCTGCAGGGATTCCCAACTCCTTGGCGGCGGCCTCACAAACCATGCCGGCAGCATCACCGGCCTTCACCAACGGAGGAAGGAGGGAGTAGAGGTCACGCTTCTCATCCACGGCCTCAAGGACTTCCCTGCTCCATGCTTTCGTTTTCACATCGAAGAATGCACTCCCGCTTGCATCACCTGCCTCGGCGGTGTATTCACCGGTGAGGTAGTAGTTGATGTAGTCATGCGGCAAAAGGATGTGAGCCAGTTTGTCATAGGCTTCCTTGCGATGCTGCTTCAGGTGAAGGATCTTGGACAGCGTATACCCAGGAAGAATCTGGTTCCCCAGAAGGGAGAATACGCGCTCCTCACCCCCAAGCTTCTCGGTAAGCTCGTCGCACTGGGCCTTGGTCGAGGTGTCACACCAGAGTTTGACGGGAGCAAGAACCTCCCCATCCTTCCCTACCGGAACGAACCCATGCTGTTGTGCGGAGACCCCGATGGCAATGATCGAGGATTTGATTGTTGGATCTATCTGGGCAAAACAGGAGCGGATTGCATCCAGATACCATACGGCTTCTTGCTCACGGGTCCCATCGTCACGACTCTCCATCCCATGGGGGGCGCTGACAGTCATCAAGACGGTCTTTGTGGACACATCGTAACAAAGGACCTTTGTGCTCTGCGTACCAGTGTCAATTCCTGCAACAACTTGCATACAACTCTGTCTCCTTTGGTACAGCATCCTCCACAAGTAGGATGATTACCATAGACAAGATTGGGAAAACATATGTATTATTGACTTATGGAACTATTGGATGCAGTTTTTGTCTTTCAGATGCACGAGGAACAGGAGCTTTTGTGGCACCAGCGTGTGCACAGCCATGAAAAGGGGCAGTTCGAGCTGCACTACTTTGTCAGCGGCAGCGGAACCTTCACCAATGCACACCGACGCTACGCCATTTCCCCGGGAACACTCTTCGTCACCAACGGAGAGATTGTCCACAGCATCGAAGCGGACAAGGAGGAGAGCCTCACCTATTACGCTACACTGCTCTTCTGCCCTGAGGAACTGGACCTGGTGAAGCGCTTGGAGCAGTCCAATCCGATCAAGGTGGGAACAAACTGGCGGTTCTTCTTCGAGGAAGTCCGCGACAAAGGACTCAGCCAGAACCGGGAGCTGCGCATCAGTGCCTGTCACCAAGTCCTGGGGCTGTTGTACAACCTGGCTGCGGGGACCAAGATGGAAGAAGCGAAAGGTGAGAACATCCGTCTGGAAAAAGCAATCCGATACATGCAGCGCCACGTCTTCGACAAGCTCAGCCTTGATATGATCGCCAACCATGTCCAGCTCGACCCCTCCTACTTTGTCCGACTCTTCAAGAAGCGGATGAACATCACCCCGATGCAGTACTATTCGGGACTTCAGCTGGAAGCGGCCAGAGCCCTGCTCACCAGTACAAACCTCTCAGTCAAGGAGATAGCGGACAAGCTGCAGTTCTGTTCTGAGTTCCACTTCTCCAAACGATTCAAGCAGTCTACGGGCTCCAGTCCGTCAGCATACCGAAAAACACATCTTCAGCTGCTCGGGACGTAAGAAGTTCAGAGCACTTCTCCCACGGCCCTTACGTCAGAAGTGAAGGCCGACTTCGTTCATGTCTTTTGTCACATCACCAGCTGTGCCATAGGTGTGTTTCCTTCC
>RZYT01000483.1 GCA_009930195.1 Spirochaetia bacterium
GATGATCTGCGTTCAAGCGGAGGAAATGACCAACTTTATGCCATCTATGTACAGACTGTATCCATCGAACAATCGATCAAGGCATGGAAAGATTTAGCAGAGAAGATCAACAAAGCATGGCCGAAGTGGACTTTGCTCAAGCAGCTGGCCTTCCATGCAGTTTCCATTGACCAAGACCGAGTATTCATTGGGCAAGTGGAGATGATCGAGCAACATAGACAGTTGCTTGCAGAACCTGATCTGATCGAGCCTCTGACCAAGGGGTTGAACCAGATGCTAAGGGATGCATTGAACGAACTTCAGTCTGCCTGGGATGCAGCATGGAATGCAGGAGAGGCACTACTAGAGAAGGACGACAACTGGAACAAGCTGGAAGGTGACCAGAAGCATGAGTTACGATTGAGGAGACAGCTGTTAGCCAAGAATAAGCCTGTCTTCGAGGTTGAAGATACTGCCTCGATCATCAAGACGCTCGATTCCATCGGTTTGCAAGGCTTGAAAGATCGCATCGCGGCCATGCCGGGTCGGTACAGCGATATGTTGTTTGAAGCTGCCAAGCTTATGGAACCCAAAGCACAGGTGGTGGACATCAAGAAGTTGACGCTTCGGTCCAGTGAAGAAGTGGATGGATGGCTGGCTGAAGCCGGGGCAATGCTGAAGAAGGCTCTTGAGAAAGGTCCTGTGGTCATTCGATAGGAAGGGTGGTATATGCATACGTTGGACAAGGGGCTAAGAAGTGCCTTGGAGAATACAATTCTGGCAGCTCGATCTGCTGCAGAAGAAGCAGCGCAGATTGTTTTGGAGGCTCTGGGTGTTGGGGAGAAGGTCCCATTTCCTCATCTGAATGATGCAGAGAGAACCTTACGAAGGAAGCTCCGTTCTCATGGCAGGCAGCTGGGTGACACCCAATACGAAGATACAAAGCAGACTATTGGTGCTTTGACTGAAGAAGTTGCTTACCAGCATTGGCATCGGATGTTATTTGCCCGCTTCCTGGCAGAGAATGACTTGCTGATGGATGACGATCCTGTTTCCCCCATTTCTTTGACGATTGAGGAGTGCAATGATCTTGCTCCTTCATTGGGTGCAAGGAATGGGTGGGACCTGGCTGCCCGCTATGCTTCCCGTATGCTGCCACAGATATTCCTCAATGATAGTCCCATTTTCTCTCTCGAATTCCCGATTGAACGACAGAAGGTGCTCGAGCAGCTTGTTTCCAATATCCCCCAGGAAGTGTTCCATGCCTCTGATTCTCTTGGTTGGGTGTATCAATTCTGGCAGACCAAGAGGAAGAAGGATATCAATGACTCCGGGGTGAAGATAGGTGCAAGGGAACTGCCGGCTGTTACCCAATTGTTCACTGAACCGTATATGGT
>RZYT01000121.1 GCA_009930195.1 Spirochaetia bacterium
CGTGGCGATCTCCTTTCTCCAGATTTATCTGCGAGGCGACCTTGCGGTATTCGGCCTGTTCCTGGTGAATGAGGCTTCCTATCGGGGAATCATCACCCAACTGCAGATGGTGATTTCGATTCTCCTGATTCTGAAAGTCGCCTCCCTGGGATTTTTTGTTGCCTTGGTCTGAATGCACTCAATTTGTTCAGCAGTGTGATGTTCCTATTCCGTACCCGCACATCAACATCCATTCCGGGCATCATCTCTTATCTTGGGGTGATGTTCCTTCTGCTTCTGATCAAGGCTTTCCTCGATCATGAGCGCGCGTCAAGGCTGCGGATCGAGGAGCAGCGCAAGACCCTGGAGGAGTCGGAGCAGAAGCTCTATCGGATGGCCTACTATGATACCCTTACGGGCCTTCCCAATCGGGAGTCCTTCTTCCAGGAAGTTTCCCAGCACATTGGCGAGGCAAAGCGAGCTGGGGCCTTGCTGGGAGTATTATTCATTGATTTCGATTCCTTCAAGTCGATCAATGATACGGCCGGCCATGCAACCGGTGACAGGGTTTTGCAAAAGATTTCGCAAACGCTCTCCTCATCGCTGCAACCGGGAGATTTTCTTGCCCGGTACGGTGGTGATGAGTTTCTCATCCAGCTCGGTCCACAGCCGACCATCGAGGATTTTTCCGAACGGGCGCAGGCAATCCTTTCACGTTTGAGGAAACCTTTGCAACTTGGAGATGACGAGTACTTCCTTCCCGCAAGCATGGGCCTTGCCATCTATCCCTTGGATGGTGAGAGTGTTGAGGAGCTGATCAGGCATGCCGATATCGCCATGTATGCCGCCAAGACGAAGGGAAAGAACCAGCTGGCCTTCTGCACTGCGGATATGAAGGCCAGCCCACCCAGAAGATGCGGCTTACCAACAGCCTCTATCGTGCGCTCGACCGTGGTGAGCTGTTCTTGCATTATCAGACCCAGGTGGCTGCCGATACGGAAGCGGTGGTTGGCTTTGAAGCCTTGCTGCGCTGGAAGCACGATGAGTATGGGATCATCCCGCCGCTGGTCTTCATCCCCATGGCTGAACAGACCGGCATGATTCGGCCTATAGGGTTGTGGGTCATTGAGCAGGCTTGCCAGCAGCTGAAGATATTCAAGCAGCACGCGCAGAAAGATCTGAGCATTGCCATCAACGTATCGCTGTTGCAGTTGCGCGATCCTTCCATTGCCAGGAGAATCGGGGAGATCCTTCAAAGAACAGCAACAAACCCGAATGATATCTGCATCGAGATCACCGAGAGTGTGGCCTTCCTTGACGAGCCCTACATCCTCCAGCGGCTCAAGGAGATCAAGGCACTCGGCGTCTCGCTTGCCATTGATGACTTTGGCACCGGCTACTCATCCCTCAGCCGGTTGAAACTATTCCCCATCGATATCCTGAAGATTGACATGGAGTTCGTGCAGGGTGTCGGCTCTGAGATCAAGAAAGAGACAGCCATTCTCAAGAGCATCATCCAGATGGGCAAGAATCTTCACTTCCATGTGTTGGCTGAAGGGGTGGAAACAGAAGAGCAGGCTGCCTACCTCAAGCAGCAGGGTTGTGACGAGATGCAGGGGTACTATTTCAGCAAGCCCGTTGGTGCAGAAGAAGCGCTGGCTTTGTTGGGACACGATGAGGTGGATGGCAAGGAACCTGTCTGAGGTTGTATTGCTGCAGACTTGGCAGAGTACTACATCCAGTACCCGGTACGTTCACATATCTATGATGCATGGCTTGCAAATCTTGTCACATGACGTACATTTGCAAGCCTGCAAGACGTTTCTAGTACTCTTCCCTGACTCCGAACTCGGCGTCCTCCACCCAGCGATGGGGGCGGGTCACCAGCTTGAGCATCTCTTCCATAATGGCATAATGCTTCTGCTCTTCTGCAATGATCTGCTGCAAAGCTTTCTTCTCAGCCTCGAACTCCACAGTGGGAAGTTGTTCCTTATAGAAGTCGATGCTTTTCTTCTCGACTGCAAGTGCTTGCTCATAGGCAGGGATCTGGTCTTCTGTGGGTGAGAAGGTATCGGGATCAAACGCTCTGAAAACCTTTTTGGCTTCATCAAGTGCTGAAGAGCTGACCGAGACCAGAGCATTTCGTTCCTTTAGGGCCCTGAAGTAGCTCTCATGCTTCTTCTCATCGGTGGCGAGCATCTTGAAGATGGCTGCAAAGCCTTCAGTCGGGGCCTTCTGGGCAAGCTTGGTATAGAACTGAGCTCCTTCCTGTTCCAGCGAAATGGCTACGTCAAATAAGTCCATGCGGTTCTCCTTGTATTGACTATAGTATAGGTAGGACTTCTCCCTGAGGCAAGCCTGAAAATCAACTGGTCAGCAAGGTGAGCCCAATCTCCTCAAGCGGAGAGAAGTTGAAGATATAGTTGGTATGGTAGGTGAGGTAGGCTTCGGTGCCAGTGGGAATCATGCTCAGCTTCTTGTTCGTATCGATGCCCAGCAGGTCATATTCGTTCTCACTGAGTTGCTCTGAGAGCTTGATCGCTCCATCGGAAGGGGTGAAGGAGATGATGCCCAGGTCGAAGAGCTTGTCGTATAGGGGGGACAGAATGAGTGAGTTTTTTGGGTCTATCCTCTCTTCAGGCTCGGCAACTCTCCAAGGTTTTATATGGCTGGCGATGAGAATCTTGGGCTGTTCTATCCCAATGACCGCACAGCGGTTGTTCCAAAGCTGAAGGGCTTGCCTTCGGTACTGTTGCTGGACGGTTCTCTGCTCAACCAGCTGCAGGCGGGAGGTTCTACCCGCATAGGGCGGTTCTATATTGTACGTTTCTGGAATCACTGTTTGATAGGCTTGGCTCTGTGCATACTCATACAGACTGAATCTGCTTTGGCAAGGGGTACCCGGTGCAAAATACTTTGTGGCGATAGGGATTGCCCGACCATAGTAGGTGAACGGTGTTTTGGTGATATCCCGCACAAAGATGAAGAACTCATACTCGCCGGTTTTCATACGGTTCTCGACAAACCGATTGACCAGCTGTCCTTCCCAGTGGAGCACGTCATTCTCAATACTATCGACATACGGGGTGGCGTTCTCGGCTTTCTGCAAGTTGATCAACAGGACGATTGCGTTCTCCCCAGTACGGGTGAGCACCCCCTTGCGAAGCGTTGCCGCAATATCCATCTCCATGAGGTCGGCAAGGTCTCGGAGAACGTACGGTTCCCCGATTGCCAAATGCTGTACCAGCTTCTTGGAAAGCCGGTTGGAGAGGTGTTGCTTCATGTGCCCAGGATACGCCTGTATGGGTGTGCCGTCAACAAACAGACAGCTTCCCAAAGAAGGTAATTGTTGCTTTGTGTTGGGATTCGATGGTGCTATACTGTGTGCCATAAGGATACTTTCATGACCACCATCACCACCCGCATTCTCAATCTCCAGAAGACCCTTCATCGCTCATCCAAAGAGATGGCAGGCTCCCTCGGGCTCACGGAAGCCGCATTTCAGAGTGCCATTGAGTTCCCCACTGAAGCCTTTCTTGAGAAGGTGTGCAATACCTTTGGGGTTTCCCTCCCGTACCTGAAGGAAGGAGTCGGACCTGTCTTTTCCAAGCAGCAGCTTCCTGTTGCAGACATCCTTGCTTTCCGGGATGCGCGCAACTGGAAACAGTTTCATACCCCCAAGGACCTGGCCATCTCCTTGAGCCTGGAAGCTTCTGAGCTGCTTGAATGCTTCCAGTGGTCGGGCAGTGATGTCGAGGCTAAGGAGAAGCAAGGGCAGATGCGGGAGGAACTTGCTGACATCCTCATCTACAGTGTGTTGTTTGCCGATGCCATCGGGGCTGACATTCCTACCATCATAGGTGAAAAACTTGCCAAGAACGGAAAGAAGTATGAGGTATCCAAGGCGTATGGAAACGCGAAGAAGTATACCGAGTTTGATGAATCCGGAGGCCGGTGATGTTGGTTTATACCGGAGACAAGCAGGATTTCCTTCGCGATGTCAGGACCAATGTGATCGATTGCAAGATTCAGGACCAGCTGTTGGCGAAGCTTCACCGCAGGGTGGGCAGAAGTGAGCAGCAGTCCTACATCAACTCCCTGACCCAGATGCAGAACATCCTCCTCGATCCCGACATCCCCTCGGACTGCGGCATCGCCATTGAGTTTGCCATCCCCAACACCTCCAAACGGGTGGATTTCATCATCAGCGGTCTTGATGAGCACAACCAGCACAGCGCTGTCATTGTGGAACTGAAGCAGTGGAGTGAGGTTTTTCCTCTCTCTGATGTTCAGCAATTGCTTTCTGTCCAGCCTGAAGTGCGTAAGGTAAAGACCTTTCTTGGAGGAGGACTGCATCCGGTGGTGCACCCCTCCTACCAAGCATGGTCCTACCGTAGTTTCATCACCGACTACAATGCCAATGTGGAGGATATCCCCATCACCTTGGCAAGCTGCGCCTACCTGCACAACTACTATCGAAAGAAGAGCGAGGATCCTCTCTTCATGCCCTGGTTCGGTCCTCTCTTGGAGCAGTCTCCGCTCTACTGCCGACCCGATGCCGAGCAGCTTGCTTCCTTCATCAAGCGGTACATACACAAAGGTGATGCAAAGCAAACCCTCTACTACATCGAGAATGGAAAGATACGTCCTTCCAAGAGCCTGCAGGATTGCCTTGCATCCATGCTGCGCGGCAAGCGCGAGTTTGTCCTGATCGATGAACAGAAGGTTGTCTATGAGCAACTGCTCTCCTGCAGCAGGGCTTCGTTCTCAGATGGAAAGAAACGGGTTATGATCATCAAAGGGGGACCTGGAACCGGCAAGACGGTGGTAGCCATCAACGCACTGGTGCAACTGACCGGTGAGAGCCAGGTCTGTGCCTATGTCACCAAGAACAGTGCTCCCAGGAACGTGTTTGAGCGCAAGCTCAAGGACGGTTCCTTCAAGGCAAGGAACATCTCCAACCTGTTTCTGAGCTCTGCAAAGTTCACCAAGGCCGAAGAGAGTGATTTCAGCACCCTTATCGTGGATGAGGCGCATCGCCTGAACCAACGCAGCCAGCTTGGTCCCCAGGTCACCGGTGAGGACCAGATCATGGAGATCATACGGGCGGCAACTTGTGCTGTCTTCTTCCTGGATGAGGACCAACGGGTGACGGCAAAGGATTATGGGGACAGGGAGCGAATCCTGTATTGGGCAAAGCGCCTGGGTGCTGAGGTGAGGGAAGGGGAGTTGGTCTCCCAGTTCCGTTGCAATGGCTCTGATGGCTATCTTGCCTGGCTGGACGGAGTTCTGGGCATCAAAGAAGAGACAGCCCACCCAACCCTTGAGGGAGTTGCCTACGATGTACAGGTGGTGGACGATCCTTTTGAGCTGAAGCAGCTCATCGAGGAGAAGAATCGCATTGATGGAAAGGCCCGTCTGGTAGCAGGCTACTGCTGGGAGTGGGCTTCAAAGAAGCATGCGGAGGTGCCCGATCTTGTCATCGGGGATTTTGCGATGCAGTGGAATCTGGATAGCGACTCCACCTTCGCCATTTCCGAGCACTCCATCAACCAGGTGGGGTGCATCCACACCACCCAAGGCTTGGAGTTCAGCTATGTCGGGGTGATCATCGGAGACGATCTGCGCTTTGAGAACGGGCATGTCATTTCTGATTACACCCGCCGTGCAAAGAGTGACAAATCGCTCAACGGCCTTTTGGGGAAAGCAAAGAAGAAAGACTTGCAAGCTCTTCAGGAAGTGGACCGCATCATCCGCAACACCTACCGTACCCTCATGAGCAGGGGCCTGAAAGGTTGCTACCTCTACTGTACCGATAGGAAGCTCGGCCACTTTCTCAAGAGCAGGATCACAGGGTATCAGACAGAAGAGGATCTCCCTTCAATGGCTGCTGAGGACCCACGCCTATGAGAGCCTTTGTGGGCATCACCGACTACGCGTGGTATCAGAGTCTGGCAGGCCGGGGGTATGACGAAGTCAATTTTTGGAAGCCGGGGGGAAACGTCAATTTCAAAGCGCTGACACCTGGAGAGCTGTTCCTGTTCAAACTGCATGCTCCCTACAATGCAATTGTGGGGGGAGGGTTCTTCGTCCGGTTTTCCCTGCTACCCAGCTTTCTTGCCTGGGAAGCGTTTGGCACGAAGAATGGGACAGAGACCTTTGGCCAGCTTGAAACACGTATTGCCAAATATCGCAAGAGCCAGGGTCCCAATCCCCAGATCGGCTGCATCATCCTCAATTCTCCGTTCTTCTTCTCTGAGTCTGATTGGATTGCCGCTCCTCCCAACTGGGGGAAAAGCATTGTGCAAGGCAAGACGTATGACGATACGACACAAGAGGGTGCAGCACTTCTGGAGGCTGTACACCAGCGGCTTGGTGGACTGTATGGGTATGGGCACCATGAGAGCGACAGTGCTTCCAATGTTCGGGAAGGGCAGTATCTGGCAACTTACCGTATCGGGCAGGGAACCTTCCGGGTATTGGTTACCGAGGCATACAACCGTCGTTGTGCGATCAGTGGCGAGAAAACGCTTCCTGTTTTGGATGCCGCACATATTGTCCCGTTCAGTGAAGAGGGCAGCTATTCGGTGAAGAATGGGCTGTTGCTCAGGACTGACATCCATACGCTGTACGACAAGGGATACCTCACTGTTACTCCCGACTACCATGTTGAGGTGAGCAATCGATTGAAAAGCGAGTATGGTAATGGAAAGATCTACTACGCCTATCATGGGCTACAGCTTCCCAATCTTCCTCTGGAAGAGCAGGAACGGCCTTCACCC
>RZYT01000484.1 GCA_009930195.1 Spirochaetia bacterium
GCCATCCACTTGGCAATCTGGTTGAAGAGCTGCTTGAGCTTGCCCGATGCGGTCTTTCCATCTGCCAGGTATCCCTCGTAGAGCCGTGCTGCAAACTCCTCCTGCGTGCGTCCCCAGTCCTCGATGGTGAAGCCGGATGCGATGTCGGCAAGGTCCTGTGCGTTCTTGCCTTCGAACACGCTATCCTTGAACAACTCTGCATGCTCGTCCAGCCATGTGATGAACTCGGGCTTCTGGGAAGCCTCTGCGACGGCGCTCTTGAACTGGTCGAGCTGGCCCATCTGCCTCAGCGACACATGGAACGTCTCATGGGCGAAGGTGGAGAAGTCGGCCTTCTGGCCTGCATAGATGATCGCCTTGAGGTCATCGTCGAATGCCACGGCCCCGCGCTTGCCCTGCATGTTCACGGCAAGGTCCTCGGTGTCACCGAAGAGCTTTCCGTCCTTGTAGGATGCGTCAAGGTACGCCTGCGTGTTCATTCCTGCGGCCTCGGCGCGAAGCTGCACCAGAGTGGCCCCCAGTGCGCGCTCTGGGGCAGACAGGTTCGGCATGGCCTTCTCGATCTGCCTTTCTACTATGATGCGGTCGTCTACATCGGTGATGCCGTCCCAGTACTGCAGGCCCGCTTCCTTTCCCCTTGGATTGGATGACATGATTTCGTCACGTACTGACGAAAGTGCGTCACTCTTGGGTTCCCACTGGATGTCGTATCCGGGATACTGCCTCGCAAGGGAGAGCACAGCCTCTTTACGGACGTTCTCGTATCCGCTTTTTACCAGCACATCGTCGATGGTGATGGTATTGTCCTTTATGCCGTAGTCGATGTATCCGTAGCGTGATGAGGTGGCAGGATCCCCGACCAGAAGCCTGCGCTGTTCGGTGCCGTCCGGGGAGATGGAAGTCTCGGAGGCCTCTTGCGTGTACAGGTTGCCGTCCTTGAGCCTTCTTACCTCTCCCTGCGGCTGTATCTCTGCCTTCTCGATGTCCAGCTCTGCCACGGCGTTCTCGTCGCTCTGGATGGCCGTAGAATCGGCCTTGCCGCTGTGCTCCTTTTCCCATATCTCGCTCATAGCGCCGGTCCAGTCGGCCTGCGTGACGGTTTCTGGCTTCTGCTCCTTCATGGAAGCTACGAACGCCTCCTTGGAAGGAACTGCGGCGGCCTCTCGTCTGATTCCCGCCTGCTGGTCAAGGTTCATCTTTCCATCAATGACTGCAGAAGGCCCTCCAAGTACGATTGCCGATGCAAAGCCTCTCAATCCTGCCTCGAGGGTGTTGCGTACCAGATTCTCATCAGGAAGCGGGTCAAGTGAGCCGGGGTCCCTGCTATCCTGTATGGCGTAGGAGATGTGCCGGGTCATGTAGTCCAGCGGTTC
>RZYT01000485.1 GCA_009930195.1 Spirochaetia bacterium
TTTTCCCTCAAGTTCTTCGAGGTTGATAGCCTTCACTTCTTCCTGCAACTCTTGCTTGACCTTATACGCTTGTTGGAGGTCAAAGGCGGGAAGTATGATGGCAAACTCGTCTCCGCCATAGCGGAAACAGCCTTTGGGCCAAGCAAGTCCCAGTTGCAGGGTTTTGGCAATATGCTTGAGAACCTTGTCTCCGGTCAGGTGCCCATGGCTGTCATTGATCGCCTTGAATTGGTCGACATCCAGCATCAGCAAGGAGAATGAGTTTCTGTGTTTTCTTGCCTCAGAGGCAATATCAGCGAGTGTACGGTTGAATGATCGCTTGTTTCCCAACTGGGTGAGTTCGTCGATATTTGCCCGATTGTAGATACTCAGGATGATGGTGTACAGGGAGAGTGCGATGACGAATATGAAAAAAGCAAACCCAAAGATAAGGATGACGGTGATCCTCTGATGGCGAAGCTGCAAGTAATCTGCTGAGTAATCGACTCCCACCACTCCGACGATGGTGTGGTCACGCCAATCCTTGATCGGGGCATAGGCAGTGATGTAGGCGCCCCAGTTCGGGTCATCCTCCAAATCGCTGACTGCTCTCAAGCCAGTCTGGAATGTGTACAGTTCGGTGGGGTTCATCGTATCGATGCTTCCGAACGGTGAGAACAGGTCACTCTCCGGATCCTCTCCATCCAGGACATAGGCATCGGTCTGCTCATCGATGTACTTGGTGGTGAAGATGAAAGCGGCATCACTCGAATCCTTGATTGAACGGAAGATGGTGGTCATCTGTTCAT
Source organism: Spirochaetia bacterium (assembly GCA_009930195.1). Lineage (GTDB taxonomy): Bacteria > Spirochaetota > Spirochaetia > Sphaerochaetales > Sphaerochaetaceae > Sphaerochaeta. Next base: position 789 of record RZYT01000485.1, read on the forward strand.
AGTACCGGTGCTCCTCTGTTCCCCGGACAAGGTCCGCAGTCTGGGAGAGCATGCGATACCGTTCAATATCGTTGGTCAGGAAGGCGGAGATGGTGCCGGCAATATCCAGAGCCTTCGCCTGGGTCTCCTCAATCATGACCTGTTTGGCTCTCCTGACCGCATAGATGGCAGGAAACACTACCGCAAGGCTCACCAAGATGACGAGTACCAAGAAGAGCCGGTGTTTCCAAGCGAACGTAGGGGAGAAAAAACTCATCAGGCATCCTCAAGCGTTGACCAAGCGGGGCGACTATGAAGGCGTTCTTCACCTTTATCCAGTTTCTTTATAGCGGAGAAGTCCCGCTTTGTCACTAGCTGGCATCCTGTGACAATCCACTTCCCTGAATGATTTTCCTTGGTAGGGGACGAAGGGCTGGTGGTGTGATTTCTTGTTGACTGGACGCGTTGCTGGACGTAGGCTGAATGCAATGGAGAGGAGGTCAGTTTGTCCCAACCCACGAAGATGGTCGTCATCAACGCAAGTCCAAAAGGTGAATACAGTCTTACCCTGCAGTATGCACGGTATATGATGATGCATG
>RZYT01000122.1 GCA_009930195.1 Spirochaetia bacterium
GATAAATGAACGGAACCCCCCGCTATGATCATAGTGACCGTGGCTGAGCACTACATGCTCCACCTTTGAAAGGTCCTTGCACAGCAGTTGGGCGTTCTGCAGGAACGCCGAGCTTCTGCCGGTATCAAACAGCAGGGAAGTGTCTTCCGTTTCCACAAGATAGGAGAGCCCATGCTCGGCTGTAAGACCGGTGTGCTCCCCTTGCGTATTATCCATAAGTGTTGTGATGGTAATGGACATGTCAAATCCTTGGTAGCTAGTCTAACTTATCAGAGGTCTGACAAGTTTATATAACAATATCCCCACCTTTTCTGTGTTGTCAACAAAAATTCTTATAAATTTCCGAAATGCAATTGGATGTCGGAAAGAGCATTGCGCAGATGTGTTTCCATCGCCTTGCTTGCCTCTTCAGGATTATGGTCCTTGATGGCCTGCAACAGTCTTCCATGCTCCGTAATGGAGGACTGCAACCTACCAGGGGCATGCAAACTCGCGTACCAGCCCTCATTCAGCGTCTGGTCCATCGTGCGCATCAGCACCGAAAGGGTTCGATTCTTGGTCGCCTTGGCAATGGCGAGGTGAAAAGCGCTGTCATTGGCAATCGCCTGGGAAACATCACCTGTTCCTACATTTGCAATGAAAGCTTGGTAATGGGACTCAAGTGCCTCGAGATCCTTTTCCTCTGCCCGTTGGCTAGCAACATAGGCAGCATGAGGCTCTATCAGGAGGCGAACCTCGAAGTGCTCGCGTAGTGCATCAGCATTCTCCACCACCCATTCCTTGACCGGATGACTCTTGGCAGATGGATCGCTGATGAACACTCCCTTGCCTTGGTATACTTTCACCACACCAGAGACTTCCAACATTCGCAGAGCTTCACGTATTGATGATCTGCTCACCTCAAGCTTGCTGGAAAGTTCCTTCTCACTATACAGCTTGTCCCCAGGCTTGAGTTTCTCAGTCCGGATGATCTCGTTGATGGCATCAGTCACCATGACTGACAGACGTTCTTTCTTAAGCGATTGCATGGTTGCATCCTAGCGCTAAGCGGGCAAAGGTGCAAGTAAGCATCCACTGGCAATCCCAAAGGGTTTCTTCTATACTTGCTCGTATGGAAACCACACATACTGTAGCAATCATCGACGGACAGGGCGGAAGCCTTGGCAAAAGCTTGGTGGAGGCCATCAAGACCCGATTCCCCCAGGTGAAGGTGCTCGCCATCGGAACAAACAGCCTTGCCGCCAGTGCAATGTTGCGCAGCGGAGCCGATGCAATTGCAACCGGAGAGAATCCGGTGGTCGTTGCAGCCCGTACAGCTGATCTCATCGTCGGTCCTTTGGGCATCATCACCGCCGATGCCTTGCATGGGGAGATCACCCCCACCATGGCTGTGGCCGTAGCACAGAGCAGGGCACACAAGATTCTGCTGCCCATCAGCAAGTGCAATGTTTCCATCGTAGGACGGCAGGATCTTAGTCTTGGGGAGATGATCAACCTGTCACTTGAAGAGATCCAGACCTTTCTTGACAGCTGTCCGCCCCAACGGTAAACTATCGCCAATACATCCCCATGAAGGGGACTGATCCTGATTGTTACCTATAGTACATACAGAAGCCATGAAGGCAGAGAAGGAAATCCATCCTTTGCTTTCATGGTTTTTTTATTGGAGAATCATTTGTGAATCGTTACCAAGAGCCTCTTGCAGAGAATACCACGCTTTGCGTCTACAACCATGATGAGCTGATCTTCTCGGATGCAGGTCGCTGGCTTCACCCGCTCTTTGCCCTGGAGAAATTCCTTGCCGGCTACACCGGTCCCAAGGACTGCCTCAGTGCCCATGACACGGCTGCTGGGAAGGCTGCCGCACTCCTGATGAGCCGGTTGGGAATCAAGCGTGCTCATATCAACCTCATCAGCGAGACTGCCATCGCCCACTACCAAGCTCATGGGATTGAGGTAAGCTGGGAAAAACGCATTCCCCTCCTTGCCTGCAAGACGGAAACACTTCTTTCCGAAATGGGAGACGAGGACCAGATGTACCGCGAGCTCAAGCGAAGGGCAAAGCTGGTGCAAGGCATTGCCGTGGAGGTGGCCGATCTCTCCTTCGCCTATCCTGGCCAACCATATCTGGTCAGCAACCTCTCCTTTTCGCTTCCTGAGGGAGGAAGGCTCATCATCCAGGGTGACAACGGCAAAGGCAAGACCACCCTGCTCAACCTCTTGATGGGAAAACTCAAAGCAAGTGCAGGAAGCATTCTCATCGACGGCAGGGATCCCGGCCAGCTTCCGGCAAGAACCATCGGGTACATCCGGCAACAACAGACCCAACAGCAATTCCCCGTCTCAGCACGGGAAGTGGTGAGTATGGCCGTAAACCCTGATAGTTCCAAAGAGGAGCAGAAATGGGAAATTGATACAGCCATGCGACGAACGGGAATCGCACATCTTGCCCAACGCAATTTTTTCACCCTCAGCGGAGGGGAGCGTCAGAAAGTCTCTCTGGCCCGGTCGCTTTGCCAGAAAGCCAGACTGTTGCTCCTTGATGAACCCACCTCATTCCTGGATGCCAAGAGCAGAAGAACCCTGATAGAAATCCTGCACTCCCTCACCCTGCAGGAGATGCCCACCATCATCATCGTCACCCATGACAAGGAGCTCGAGGCCGATCTGTGCTGGCCCATCCTCCATCTGGAGGCTCTCCATGGATGAGTTTCTCTTTGCACTCACCCTGCCTCCGGTAGCCAGGGGCCTGTTTGCCATGGCCATAGCAGGACTCTGTTTTCCTGCGAGTGGGGTCATGGTCCTCCGTCTCAATCTGATTCCCATGCGCTATATGCTCATGCATGGGGTCATCCTGGGGGGTGCAATCTCCCTCGCGCTCTCCCTGCCACTGTTGCCGGTAAGCATTGCCCTGAACCTGCTGTTGGTCCTACTCATGCTCAGACTCACCAAGGACAGCTCCTACGGCTTCGGGATGGCCAGCGCAGCAGCAATGGTATTCACCATGGCAGCAGCCTCGCTGGTGATGCATCTGTGGGATGTTCCTGCCAAGGATACCCTGCAACTGCTCTGGGGCAGCCCCTTTGCCCTGACGTGGACGGATATCGGATCGCTGGTTCTGATCGCTTTGGTTCTGGTTCTCTACCTTGCCATCAACTTCAGGACAGTCAGCGCCATCTTCTTCGATCCGGAGATTGCCCAGTCGTTGGGAATGCGGGTAAAGAAGCATCACACCACCATGCTTCTGCTCATCGCACTGGTTGTCGCACTGGCCATGAAACTGTTGGGGGCCCTGCTCATCGACGCCCTGCTCATCCTCCCTGTTCTGGTGGCTGCGAAGCGCTCGGTGAGCCTCAAGCAGCTCTTGCTGCTCTCCTGTCTCATCGGGTTTGCTGTCTCCACCTTGGGCTTCTTGCTTGCCGTGGCGACCGACCTGCCTCCCAGCGGAACGGTAGCCCTGCTTTCCGCTTTGCTCTATCTCATACCAACCCACAAGAAAGGAATAGCCTCATGAAACGATGGATTTTCTCACTGCTTCTCATCACCTTCTCTCTCCCCCTCTTCGCACAGGGAGTCCCTGAAGAGGTGGCGGCTTCGGCAGCCTCAAGACCAGCTGCCATCATCGCCTCCACCAGCTGGACCGCTGCTTTCGCCGACCTTGCCGGCCTTGATGAGGTCCCCTTCATCGCCCCTGCAAACCTCTCCCATCCCCCTGAGTATGAGATTACCGTCACCGATGTGGTGAAAATCAATGGTGCTGACTATTTTCTCTATGCCGGGTATGAGCGGATGATGCAGACCCTGTCCAATTCCATCAGGAAAGATGAGCAGGAGATGGTGAAGGTAAACACCAACAACAGCATCAGCAATGTGAAGGAGCAGGCAGCTGCCATCGCCTCGGTCATGGGAACTGAGGAGGAGAGCCTCAGGCGGGTGCAGAGCTATGAGCAGGTTGTGCGGGAAGGAAAGCTGAAGGCTGAGCAGCAAGGCCTTTCCGATCTGAAAGTCTACTGCCACGCCATGCAGGTCTTCCTTGCAAAAGACCTCGGCTTGCAGGTTGCAGGGACCTTCGGTCCGGCACCAGTGACTGCGGCCCAGATTGCAGAGGTGGCAAAGGGCGGCTACGACCTGATCATAGACAACATCCACAATCCCATTGCAGGCCCGCTTCTGGAAGTATCACCGGCAAGCAAGCTGGTGGTCTGGAGGAACTTTCCTTCCGATGGAGCACACAAAAGCCTGGAACGCATGGTCCAGGCCAATATCGAGGAGCTGCTTCGATAGTGATGAAGGGAGTTGCCGTTCGGCAACTCCCCTTTTTCAGCGATAGTACTGACCCCAGGTGCCTTTGAGGTACTCTACCGTCCTCTTGGCAGCCGTATCGGGATCGGGATACGGCAAGATCTCAGCGGTGGTCCAGCCGTCGTACCCAAAGGAGGAGAGGGATTCGAAAATCTCCTTCCAGTCCATATGCCCATCACCAGGCGCATGACGGTTGGTATCTGCAAAATGCACATACCGGACGTACTCCTTGTTGCGGATGAAGCTGTCACCAATCCTGTCATCCTCAATGTTCATGTGGAAGACATCGGGCATCATGACAAAGTTCTTTCGGTTGATCTTCTTGAGCATCGCACTGCACTCATCCAGATTGTTGAGAAAGTCGATCTCGTAGCGGTTCACCGGCTCCAGAATCAACTCAACACCACGCTTCTCGGCATGGTCGGCAACCTTGTGGGCCATATCCAGGAACAGATTCTCCACCAGTGCGATATCCCGTCCTGCAATGGGACCACGAGTCCTGCCTATGTTCACCAGTCCTCCGAAATCGGAAGCCAGGTCGATGAACTCACAGAACGTCTTGTACAGCTCCGCACGGTTTTCCTGATTTTCATCGGTGAAGTACAGATTGCGAGCGGCAAACACCTGCCCGGAGGAGATGGCACTCACCTCCAGGTCATTCTCCCTCAACCACTGGGTGAGTTCGCTCTTGCTCACCTCATCCGGTCGCTTGAGGGCGAGTTCCACCCCATCATACCCCAGTGTATGGGCCTTGATGATGGATTCCTTGACTCCACGGAATACGACAAATGCATTGGGCATCGCCTCTTTTCCGGCGATGGCTACAGATAGTTTCATACCACTTCCTTTTGCAGGGAAGAACAGGACACCCAAAGGTGCCCTGTTTTCCTAGTGTGCTTACATTTCCTTGATCAACGAGAGGTCGCCGGTGGCAGCTGCACGCAAGAGCGGCTCCATGTAGGCGTCCACATCATCCTTGGTCATTGGAACAGGCATGTTCTTCAGCTTCATCTCAAGCTGAGGATCCTTGGCGGCAGCAAGGGCACGTGCAATGTGGCCCTCGGTGAACCCCTTGAGATCGGAAAGCTTGGAAGGCGCCTTGATGGACTTGCTGAAAGCAATCATGGCCGTTGCCACAGCGGTGGCGAGCTCCTTGCCCTCAAGATTCTCCACCGAAGGACCGAATCCATAGGTGGCGAAGATCGATCCGACGACCTTCAGCTGCTTCTGGATTGCCTTGGAGTAGAGCACTGCATAGTACGGGTTCATGATGCCGCAGGCAGTCCCATGGCTGACGATGTCAACCAAGGAGAAGCTGGTCAGGTGAGCACCGCTGGTTCCCCCGATCATGATGGCATAGCCGCCGAGGTCGGTTGCAAGACCAATGGCCTCGCGTGCCTTGACGTCCTTGGGGTTGTCAACCAACACCTTTGCATACTCGGCAACCAAGCTGATGGCACACTCTGCAATTTCCAGGGCCTTCTGGTAAGAGGCTTCCTTGGCACCACAGAACACCTCGAAGGTGTGGGCAATTGCATCGAGAGCCCCGTCGATGGTGACGCTGATCGGCATGGAGACGGTGGTCTCGTAGTCGAAGAGGCCTACCGTCGGTACCAAGGCGTTGTCCACAATAAGCTTCTTCTGACCCACCACCGGGTCGGTGATGTTGGAGTACTTGGTCAGGTGGGCCCCGCTGGAAGCGGAGGTCTGCACCGCAATGACCGGGAGCAAGGTGGTCTTGGTGGATGCAAGTGCATCGCTTACCACGTTGGTGCCGAAGTAATGATCAATCTCGGGAGTCACTTTTGCTCCGAGGGCAGCGAGTGCATTGGCAGCCTTCACTGCATCAATGGAGGAACCACCGCCGATGACCACGATGCTGTCCGGCTTGGTGTGCAGGATGTAGGACTCAAGGCGATAGACATCCTCACGGGGAGCATTGGGTTTGGCGTCGGGAGCAATGACACCACCGGCAAGCTCAACGCCTGCAGCCTTGAGATACTCCACAACCCGGTCTGCAACCGGCTTCATATAGGTGGTATTGCTCACCACAAGAGCACGCTTGCCGAACTGGGCGGCAAGGGGTCCTACCTGGTCAAGGACTCCAAGACCATGGACATAGGAGTCCCCCTTCCATTGGGCAAGCAATTCATAGGCGCGTTTCATCTGATCCATACGATTCTCCTTATTTGCACAGGGAACGTGCGTGATCGGCAATGTTCTGTGCACTGATTCCATACTTTGCCAAGAGCGGCTCATAGGGGCCGGACTCGGTAAACATATCCTCGATTCCTATAGCATCAAATCTACAGGAAATTCCTTCCTTCATAAAGACCTCGCTCACTGCCGAGGCAAATCCGCCCGCAAGGACGTGTTCCTCGACACAGAGCAGTTTCCCGGTCTTCGCCACGCTCTCGA
>RZYT01000486.1 GCA_009930195.1 Spirochaetia bacterium
TGGACGAGGAGCTGGAGGATGGCAAGCAGGCCTTGATACCCCTTGCTCAGTATCCTGAGCTTGAAGCTGCTCTCTCTGCGCGGGATGGGTCGCTCTTCACCTTCAATGCCTATGATTGGGAAGGAGACTTCTACTACGGCAGTTGGGACCCGGGGAAAGAAAACTGGAATATTGAGATAACGCTGGACAATCTGCAGGAGCGGACCTATGCCAATCTTGTCCCCTCATTTGGTGACTCCTTGGTGGTGCTGAATCATACCGGCTATCCCCTGCAGGCGCTCTACCTGGAAGAGAAACACTTTCTCCAATTGGATGGAAGCGAGACCAACCTGCTTGAGGGGACGGTGCTGGATACTCTGATGCAGGTGCGCATCTCCACCGACGCGCTTGCCTATGCACTGGATTTCAACTCCTATGCCACCCTCTACCTTACTGCCATCGACACCGATGGCGATCGGTACCAGACGCTGTGGTACCCAACCACCGATCCTTGGGCGATAGAATTGACCGCTGCCGATCTCGACTTTCCTGACGATGCATCGTTCTGGTTGACGGCATCGAACGGGACGGAGCAAACCTTCTGGTACCTGCATGCTGTTTCTGATGAGATGTACCAGGCTGGTGACCTGGGAAATGACTTGCTGGGCCTTGATCTCCTGGATGGCGGGGAAGAAATTGATGTCGACCTCGCTTCGCTGGAGTATCTGCATGATGAGCTTGGGGGAGTTGGGGAAGGCCTGATCCATCTTGTCGCCATCACCAACGATGGGGTGCAGTACCATACGACACTCATCCCCTATGCAGGTAGTCTTTCAGTACACTTTGAGGAGTCGGACAGGGATAAGGAAGGGGAACAAGGTCCTTTTGTCACCCTGTACAATGAAACCCTCTCCGATCTCTGGTTCCTCTATCTCGCCACCGATGAAATGGCGGCTGAGCAGGATTGGGGAAGGGACTTGCTTGGTGACGAGATTTGGGAAGTGGGGGATCCCTTTTCCTTCAGTCTCAGCCTTGTCCAGGATGAAGAGGAGTTGCATCTCTATGCCTACGATGTGGATGACCAGCTCTACCATAAGCAATGGCATAGGTTTTCCGATGGGCTTGAATTGACTTTCACTGTCGAAGACTTGGTGGACCAAAGCGTTGTGTAAGCTGGGGGTACTTGCAGAGATGGCCTTCCGGCGATAGTCTGAGGGGCAGGGGGAAGGCATGAAACACGGGTTGGTCAGGGAGAAGAAAGAGAAACCGCAGAGAACTGTGCGATTTCATCTGCAGCTCTTCTGGACCACGTTCAGCCTCAGCCTGTTCACCTTCGGCGGAGGCTTTGTCATCATCAGCCTGATGCGCAAGAAGATGGTGGTGAA
>RZYT01000487.1 GCA_009930195.1 Spirochaetia bacterium
AGGGGTCACACCTCTTCTGCGTGGGCGACGACGCGCAGAGCATCTACGCCTTCCGCGGAGCCGACTTCCGGACCATCCACTCCTTCACCGAGATCATACCCCACTCCGAGAAGCTGAAGCTGCTGCTGAACTACCGATCCACGCAAGAGATACTGGATCTCTCCAATTGGGCGCTGGAGCAGTCGACGCTACGCTACGACAAGAAGCTGGAGGCCCACAGGGGCAAGGGGGAGATGCCATCGCTGATCCACGTGGAGGACGACTGGGAGGAGGCGGACCTGATCACCGACGGGATCGTGGATCACGTGGCGGAGGGCGGTAGCTACGCCGACACCATGGTGCTGGGCCGCTCGGTATGGTCGCTCTCGAAGGTGGAGGGGGCCTGCCTCAGCAAGAAGATACCCTACGTGAAGTATGGCGGCACCTCGCTGATGCAGAGCGCCCACGTGCGCGATGTGGCCTCGGCCATGCGGATCGTGGCCAACAGCTACGACGAGATCGCCTGGATACGGTTCCTGCAGCTCTGGGACGGCATCGGTGAGATAAAGGCCAGCCGCATCATCTCACGGGTGATCACCCTCGCGACCTTCGCCGAGATGATCGCCAGCCTGCAGCAGTTCGACGGGATGGAGGTTAACGCTGCCATCCCGGCCACGCTGGCTGCCGTGAGGGAGTATAACGACCGGCCAGCACAGGCCATGGAGGCTGCCGTGAAGGCGATGCAACCGATGCTGGAAAAGAAGTACCGCGAGGAGTGGACTTCCCGTGCCTCCGACTTTGAAGTGCTGCGTGAGGTGGCACGCTCCTCCGGCAGCATCACCGAATTCATCACCGAGTATGTGCTGGATCCCAAGGCGGAGACTACCTTCAAGATCGGTGCGAAGGAGACCGACGACGCGGTGGTGCTCTCCACCATCCACTCGGCGAAGGGTCTGGAGGCGGAGATCGTGCACATCCTCAACATCAACCCGGCCAGCTACCCCTCCTCGCGCACCATCCTCCAGGGGGAGGATGCCATCGAGGAGGAGCGCCGCTGCCTCTACGTGGCGCTGACACGGGCAAAGAACAGCCTGAAGCTCTACCGCAACATCCGCTCGCTGCATACCCAGTACACCGATGCAAAGCAACATGAGCAGCTCTACTTCCTCAATAACCTGCCCTCACAACTGGTGAGGATCGTGATCAACGGTCAGGAGAAGAGGGATTTACCGACACCCTTCAAACCCACACTGGGTGAGGCCGACTTCCCCGACTTCGATTTTGGATAACGGGCCCCACCGGAGGTGCCCTGTAACAATATAATTGACTCAGGTCTATGGCAACGGTATTCCTTCTGATCATCATCTACCTCTCATTTATCG